>JACQGW010000296.1 GCA_016199325.1 Chloroflexota bacterium | reverse complement strand
CGATCTTGACCCGACCGGTGTAGGTCCCATTGACCGAGGCCACGCCGATCTTCAGGACGGCGGCGAACTCCTCCGCGCCGGTTGGCTCGAACTTGTCGCAGCCCGGGATCGCGCGCGCGAGGACGGCCGGGTCGAGCAGGAGGTCCCAGACCCGCTCGACCGAGGCGTCAATTGTGCAGGTCCCTTCGATGCGCATGGTACAGTCCTCTGTCGTTCAGAATAGGGCTCGGAATATGAACGCGATCGCGCCTCTGGTCCGCCATCGAGGTCACTTGTTCTTGAGACGGGGGTCGAGCGCATCGCGCAGTCCATCGCCGACGAGGTTGAACGCGACGACCACGACGACGATGGCGGTGCCTGGCACGACGCTGATGTGGGGAGCCGTCGAGAGCCACTGTTGAGCAGCGTTCAGCATGGCGCCCCACTCAGGGGTCGGTGGCTGGGCGCCGAAGCCGAGGAAGGAGATCGAGGACAACCGGAAGATGGCCGACGCCATGTCCAGGCTCGCGTAGACGACGATCGGGCCGAGCGCGTTTGGGAGCACGTGCCGAACCGCAATGCGCCGGCCTGATGCGCCCATCGCGATCGCCGCCTGAATGTACTCGCGCTCGCGGATCGCCAGCGTCAGGCTCCGGACGAGTCGGGCATAGCCCGGCACCGAGGCGATGCCGGCAGCGACGATCGCCGTGTTCAGGCCCGTCCCGAGTAGCACCGCCAGGAAGACCGCCACGACGATGAACGGAAACGCCAGCATCGCATCCGCCGTCCGCATGAGCAAGTTGTCGAGCTGGGCGCCAGCGTAGCCGGAGATGAGCCCGACCAGAACGCCGACGAGGGTTGCGACGGAGACGGCGACGAGGGCGGCGCCAATGGTGTAGCGCGCGCCGAACATCAGACGGCTGAGCTGATCGCGACCGAGGCCGTCCATGCCGAGTGGATGCGCCATCGTCGGCCCCTGTCCGCGCAGCCGGAGGTCCTGGTCCGTCGGACTGTACGATGTAAGGACCGGAGCGGCGATGGCAGCCGCGACCGTCAGAAGAATGACGACCAACCCGGCGATCGCCGCCCGATCCTCAAGCAGACGCGCCCACGCGGCGCGGAGCGGACTCCGGCCCCCGTGGGCGCCCCTCGCTCCCCTCGCCTCATCAGCGATGCGTTGCGAAGCGGATCTGAGGGTTGAGGTAGGAGTAGAGGGCATCGACAACGATATTGACCCCCGCGAAGCTCACCGCGAAGAGCAGAATGCAGGCCCGAATAACCGGATAGTCGCGGGTGAAGACGGCGTCGATCATGTACTTGCCGACGCCCGGCCAGGCGAACACCGTCTCCGTCAGGACAGAGCCGGTCATGAGCGAGCCGATCTGGAGACCGATGATGGTGACGACCGGGATCATCGCGTTCTTGAGAGCATGGCGGATGACCACCGTCCGCGCCATCAGCCCCTTGGCGTAGGCGGTTCGCAGATAGTCCTCCTGGAGCACTTCGAGCATGGCCGCGCGCACCATCCGCACGAGCACGCCGAGGTAGAACGTCGAGAGTGCGACGGCCGGCAGGATGACGTGCACCGGCGTCGCATCGCCGGAGCTGGGCAGCCAGCGGAGCGACACCGCGAAAAGGTACATGAGCAGGATGCCAAGCCAGAACACCGGGATCGACACGAAGGCCAGAACCAGCACCCGCACGACGTGGTCCAGCCACGAATTGCGCGAGACGGCCGTGAGCACGCCGATGGGAATGCCGATCAGCACGGCCAGGCCGAATGCCAGGCCGCTCAAGCGCAGCGTCCCGACGAACCGCCGAGCCAGCTCGACGGTGACCGGCTGGGCGGTGCTGTACGAGCGGCCGAGGTCGCCGCGGGTAGCGTTGAGCAGAAACATCCCGTACTGGACGTGCACGGGCTGATCCAGCCCAAGCTCCCGCCGCAACTGCGCGACCCCTTCGGGAGTGACGTTCTCTCCGAGCATCAGCCGCGCTGGGTCGCCCGGCGAGAGGTACAGCACCAGGAACGCGATGATGCTCACCGCGAGAAGCAGTGGCCCCAGCGCCAGCAGCCGGCCGACGACGAACGGAACCACAACCCTAGCCCGCTACCGATACCTCGCTGAGGAGGGCGAAATCGAGCGGGCTCCAGCGAAGGCCCTCAACCTTCTTGCTCATGCCGACAATGGCGTTCTTGTGGTAGAGCGGTAGGTAGATCGCATCCTGGAGCAGATAGCGGAAGATCTCCTTGTACGCCGCCCGCCGCTCGGCGTCACCGATAATCGTGGCCGCCTTGTCGACGTTCCGCTCGAACTCGGCATTGTGGTGGTTGGCCCAGGGCCAGGGGCTGCGCTCGCTGAAGATCTTGTTGAGTGCCGAATCGGGATCGGCAGTCTGCCAGGACGAGGGGGCAATCTGGTACTGGTGGGCGGCCAGCGTCTCGTTGATCTTCGCCTGCTCGAGCAGGACGATCTCGACGCCAATGCCGACCTTTCTCAGATCCTCCTGGACCGCCTGGGCCGTATCCCTGGCCGCGACGACGGTCATATCCGGGATCATCTTGAGCGGCTTCCCGGAGAGATTCACGCCGGACTCCGCCAGCAACGCCTTCGCCCGATCGGGGTTGTACTCGATGGCAAGCTGGGGATTGGCTCCTTCGCCGTCGAGGGCCTCGGGCGGTAGCAGCGTGTTTGCCATTCGGTTGAGGTTCTCTGAGACGAGCTCGACCAGGGCTTTCCGATTGATGGCCGCGGCGATGGCCTGGCGCACCTTCAGGTTCGATATGATCGGGTCGCCCATCTGATACATGAAGAAGTACGTGCGGGCAACCGGGAGCTTGAGCACGCGCAGGTTGGCATCCGATTCGAGCGCCTTGACCGTCGGAACCGGCGGATCGCCGATGACGTCGAGCTCGCCGGACTTGAGTCCCGCCAGCCGAGCGTTCTCGTCGGGGACGACGCGGAACAGGGCCCGCTCGATCTTGACGGCCGGGCCCCAGTAGTTCGGATTCCGCTCCAGGACGAAGCGCTCCTTGGCAACCCACTCCTTGAGAACGAACGGGCCCGAGCCCACGGCGTTGGTCGACAGCCACTCCTTCCCCTTGTCGATGGCCGCCGGGCTGATCACGCCCATCTGTGGGACGCCGAGGTTGTAGAGCACCTGGGCGTACGGCGTCTTCGTCTTGATGACGATGGTTTCGGCGTCTTTTGCCTCGACGGATTCGAACTTGTTCGTGAACGGCTTCGTTGACGCGCTCTCCATCTGGCGTTCGACGTTCTTCTTGGCGGCCGCGGCGTCGAACGGCGTCCCGTCGCTGAACTTGACCCCGGTCCGCAGCTTGAACTCCCAGGTGGTGTCGTTCGCGGCTTTCCAAGAGGTCGCCAGACCCGGCCGTGGGCTCAGGTTCTTCGGGTCGAGGTCGACAAGTCGATCGTAGATGTTCGCGAGGATGACGTAGTCGGCCGACGTCTGATGATTGTGTGGATCGGCACGCTGCGGCGACCATGTGAGGGTCAGCCGAACGGTGCCGCCGCTCGCTGCCTTGGCAGGGGCCTGGGTCGCCGGTGCTGGCGCAGTTGTCGGCTTCGCGGCGGCCGGAGCCTGCGTCACTGCCGGCGCCGCCGTTGGCTTGGCAGCAGCCGGAGCTTGCGTTGGCACCGGCGCCTGCGTCGGCGGGGGCGCGCTGGCCGGCGCGCACGCCCCTGCCGACCCGACCGTCCCAATAGCGCCGCCGATGACGGCAAAGATCCTGAGAAACTCCCGACGCGTTGCACGGTAGCCCAAGAACTGCATGATACCCTCCTCCTTCGATTACCAACAAAACGACAACAGCCCGGGCGACGGTTGCGAACCAGGTCGACGGAGAGCGTCCGCACCTTCTCCCCCCGCATCAACGAGGACCGCCGCGATCCCGGCAGGGCAATTGTCGTCCAGGCGCGGCGCGGGCGCAATGTTCAGCGTGAACACTGTTGCCGACCAAGGGTAGGCACCCGCGACACCGCGCCGGCAACCGGTGCTGCCTCTGGTCCCGGCAATCGCTTGATCCTGGCGAGGGGCGGCGGCTATACTGACGGCGGCTCGACGTCGAGCAATCTGGTCGCAGGGCGGGGGTGGCAATGGAGTGGCGAACGGAGACGTTTGGAGACCTGCGGGTGCTCGTCCAGTATTGCAATCACGTCGGTCTGGTGAGCGAGCAGATTCGTTACGTGCATACCCGCGCCGACGGCACGGTGACCGTCCTCTACACGCTCGACACCGAGCAACTGCGCAAGCACGCCGAGTGGCGGCCGCCGCCCCGGACGGGCTGAGGAGAGGGCGGGGCGCACGCGGAGGCGGGACGCGCAGGTTTGTAGTGCGCACTCGCAAGTGCGCTCCCCGGGCCTCAGGACCTCGACCGCGCCGCCCGGCGAGCGACTCCGGCGGTGGTTACCGAACCGAGCCGCGAACGTGAGTGAGCCGTTCCCGACGCGCGGGCAAACCGCGCGCCGGGAACGGCTCACTTCCGTTCGCGGCTCGGACAGTCCGCTCAGCCTTTTGCCGTCGCCGGCTGTTCGACAGGCTCGGACTCCAGCACTCGGCTGTAGAGCTGGGCCGCCAGGATGGCGCCGACGATCGGGCCGACCCAGTAGACCCACTGGTCGATCCAGAACCCTCCGACGAGGGCCGGGCCGAAGGCGCGGGACGGGTTCATGGCAGCGCCGGTCAGCGGGCCGAAACCCACAACGTCCATGGTGATCGTCAGCCCGATGGCCAGCGGCGCGATCGACCGTGGGCCTCCTCGGGCGACGGCGGTGCCGTAGATGACGAACATGAGGAAGAACGTGAGCACGATCTCGACGGCGGTCCCCCGGAGCGGGTTGACGCCGGCGGCCAGCGCCGGGACGCCGAGATGGGTGGCGGCGATGGCCGTGCCCTGAGTGGCGCGCAGCGCCAGCAGGGCAAAGAGCGCCGCCACGATGCCGCCGAGCAACTGCGCGACGATGTATCCGGCCGCCTTCCGCGGTGCGATCTTCCCGGCGGTCAACAGACCGATGGTCACGGCCGGGTTGAAGTGGCCGCCGGAGATATGCCCGGCGGCGGCGACCATGAGCCCGATGGCGAGGCCGTGCGCCAGCGCGATGGCGACGATATCGCCGGTGAGGATGATGGATGCGATGCCGATGAAGGTCAGCGTAAACGGCCCGATGAACTCGACGATGTAGGCGCGCGCGTCACTATTCACCGGAGTCTCTCCCCCTGTCGAACGCTTTCTTGCCCACGCGCCCGGCCGACGACGATCGCCTTGCACCCCGTCGACGGCGATCTCCGTCGGCCTGGAAGAATGGACATAGTCCAGACTAGCACGACTGTATCACTGGTGTCAAGCGGTCGGCAGTCAGCAGTCGGCAGTCGGCAGTCAGCAGGGCGACGACTCGGCAAGGCTGACTCGGGTGCCACTGCTGGAAGCTGACCGCTGTGTGCTAATTGCCGACCGCTGACTGCCGACTGCCGACTGCCGACCGGTTACTGCCTGGACGACTCGGCGGCCGGCCGCGAGCCGACGACGACGAGCTGTCCATCGCTCAGCCCGGAGAGCACCTCCGTCTCGGTCTCCGCGCGGAAGCCCAGCTCGACCGGCACCTCTTTGAACTCGCCGCCGACCACGGCTTCGACAAAGCGTCGGCCCTGCCGGCTGCGGATGGCGCTGTTCGGCACGAGCAGCACGTTGTCCCGGCGGTCGATCGCGATGCGGGCGCTCGCCGTCATCCCGACCTTGGCCCGGTTGTCCATGCCGATGATGTCGAGGATGATCTGGAATGTCGGCTCCTTGCCCAACTGCGCCGACGCCGCGATCCACGAGACCTTCGCCTCGTAGGCCGCCTCGCCCAGGGCCGGAACGTTGACGGCTGCCACCTGGTTGATGGTGATGTTGACGACATCCGCTTCAGTCAGATTCACCGCGGCCTTCGCCACCTTCGGCTCGGCAACGGTCAGGAGCGTTCGGGTGGGATCGACGATGTCGCCCGCGCCGGCGTTCAGGGCGGTCACCATCCCCGTGATGGGCGACCGGAGCTCCGTGCCGTAGTCGATCCGCTCCAGCGCCTTCTGGGACTCGGCGACCGCCGACTTCAGGAGCTCGATCTGCACCTCGTAGGCTGTCTTCTGCAGCTCCGCCGTTTGCTTGATCGTCGTGATCTGGCGCTCGGCGACCTCGATCCGCCGCTGCTGGAGCTGGCTTTCCCGCTCCCGCAGATCCTTGCTGTCGACGAGCTCCTGATAGCGCTCCCTGGCCTTCTCGGCGGTGTCTTCGGCCAGCTCGGCATCACCCCCCAGCTTCCAGACGTCCGGGGTGTCCCGCCACTTGGTCTGCTCCCAGAGCCAGCGGATGTTCTTCGCGTTGGCCGCGGCGCGGTCGGCATCCCGCTTGGAGAGGAAGAGGTCCCGTTCGTAGTCGTGGCGCTGGGCTCGGCCCATCTCGATCCTCAGGCGCTCGAGGTTCATCTCGGCCTCGGCCAGCACGGCAGCCTGGTCGGGTGGATTCGCCTTCGCCTGCTCGAGGTCGATCCGCGCCTTGATCAGTCGCTGTTGGGCGTCGAGCCGCTTGCCCTCGGCATCGGCGACGACGATCTTCCCGAGGATGTCCCCCTCCTTGACGGCGTCACCCTGCTTGACGCGCAGCTCGACGAGCGTCCCGGCAATCGGCGAGTTGACGGGAATCTGCTTGGCCGGGATCAGGTTGCCGCTCGCCTGGATGGACTGCACCAGCGAGCCCCGGACAGCCGGCTGCGTCGCCCGCTGCACGGGCGTGGGCGTCGGCGGCGGCGTCGGCGACGGAACTGCAATCGGCGTGAGCCGCACCGGCACCGGCTGAGGCGGCGTCAGGACGTCGCAGGCCGCCAGCGACAGGCTCAACCCGATCACGACGACGAGGCGCGCGGGTGAACGAGGGTCCATGGAACACTCCTGAGAACAAGACGTTTTGAAAGAGCACCTGGAAGTCCTGCCAGAACGTGTAGTTCCGCAAGTACGCGAGGTCGAGCTGGGCGATGGCGCGCGGCGATTGCTGCGCGCCATCGCCCAGACGCCAGGGACCGCACACGCCCGGCCGGACGGTCAGCAAGTTCGGCAGCCACCGCTCATAGTCGGCAAGCTCGGCCAGCGGGATCGGCCGCGGCCCGACGAAGCTCATCTCGCGCCGGAAGACGTTCCAGAGGAGTGGCAGCGAGCGAACCATCGGGATCCGCAGGTACGACCCGGCAAACCACCGAAGCCAGCGCGGCACGCGGCCCCGGCAGCGCAGCTCGGCGAAGCGATACGTGTTGACCTGGACGCCGCCCCGCCCGACGATAGCCGTCCGCACGAGCACAGGACCCCGGCCGGTGAGCCTGGCGACGGCGAGGGCCAGCAGGAAGAACGGCCACACGACGAACGCGGCGCCGACCACCAGGGCCATATCGAACGCCGCCTTGAGCAGCGCGTCGGCGCCCGTAATCCGCACCTTCTGGAGCGAGAACAGGGGGATGTGTCCGATCTCGTTGAGCCGGACGCCGGTCACCAGCACGTCGTACAGGCCCGGCGAGAGCTTGACCTCCCGCTGGCCGACAGCCGCGGTTGTCCGCTGGACCAGCGTCTGGAGCGTCTCCCAGGCGATGGCGTTGGGCACGACGATCAGCTCGTCGGCGCCGTCCCGCTGGGCCAGTGACTCGGCGCTGGCCGCACTGCCGAGCACGCGGAGGTCGCCGACGACCGGCGTGCCGAGCGGCAGATAGTCGTCGGCGAAACCGAGCACGTGGACGCCGTAGTGCGTGACCGGCGAGAGCTGCTCGGCAATCGCCACACCCTGATCGTTGGCCCCCACGATGATCGCCCGCGAGATGAATCGGCCCTGCCGGCGGAGTCGGTAGACGACGCGGCGGGCCAGGAACCGCAGCCCGCTGCTGAAGAGAATCGCCAGCACCCAGGCAAGGAGCGTCCAGCCGCGTGACACGAAGGAGCGGGACATGAAGTCAAAGCCGATGGCGATCACCAGACCGTACGTTGACGCGTTCACGATCCGGCCGTACTCCTGAGGGCCGCCGAGGAGGTATCGCCGGCTGTAGAGCCCGTTGACGGCGAAGAGCAGGAGCCACACGGGCACCATCCAGGCGCTCAGCGTCGCGTAGAAGGCAAACGGCGGCGTCGGCTCGTACGGCAGGAAATCGCCCGTCAGCCGAAGGTAGTAGGCGCTGTTCAGGGCCGCCAGCACGGCAACCGAATCGGCGGCGACCAACCCGGCGATGAACAGTTGCCATTCGCGCCGCTTAGCCATGGGTTCGGGCTCCCGTGCTCAGCCAGGGTGACGTCCGGTACGGGAGCTTTCGGGATGCGTTCATCAGGACGCGCGCTCCGGTGAACTCCAAATGGAAGTCCATCCGGTAGAGCCCCTCGGCTTCGAGCGCTTCGCTCACCGCCGCCCGCCGCTCGACCGGACAGATGAGCATCAGGAAGCCGCCGCCGCCGGCGCCCGTGATCTTCCCGCCCAGCGCCCCGTGGGAGAGCGCCTTGCCATACAGATAGTCGATGCGGCTGGTCGAGATCCCCTTTGCCAGCCGCTTCTTGTGTCGCCACGACTCGTCCAGAATGGCCCCGACCTCGTCCAGGCTGCCGCGCTCGAGGGCGCGCTGCATCCGTTCGGCCCCCCGCTTGATCGCGTGGAGGGCCTCGATGACGTCGCTGCGTCCCGCCTGGGTCGACTCGCGCTGCTTGCGGAGAATCACGGCCGACAACCGTGATGACCCGGTGAAGAAGAGGAGCACCATCTGCTCCAGCCGGAGCAGCGTCTCCTCGGGCAGTGTCAACGGCGTCACGACGGTCCGCTCCCGCTCGAAGTGAAAGGCATTCAGGCCCCCGAAAGCCGCCGCGTACTGGTCCTGCTTGCCAATGGGCATGCCCAGCTTATCGATCTCGACCGTGCAGGCCAGTTCAGCCACCTCCTGCGCCGTCAACTGAACGTCACACAGGGTCGCCAGGCCCTTCAGGATGGCGACCGCCACCGTGCTGGAGGACCCGAGCCCGGTTCCCGGTGGAATCTCCGACGCCAGGAACATCGAGAGCCCGCGGTCCACGCCGAACTGGTGCAGCACCGCCCGTGGCAAGCCGAGATCGCCGTCCCAGATCGGCTGCGCCCCACCGCGATACCGATAGAACGTGTGATAGTCCGACGAGCTGATCTGGACCGAATCACCACCGTCGACGTTCAGGAAGACGTAGAAGTACTTGTCGATGGTCACGCTGACGACGAGCCCGCCGAAGCGGGAGTAGTAGGCATCCAGATCGGTGCCCCCGCCGGCCAGGCCGATGCGGACCGGAGCGCGCGCAATGAGCACCGCACGCTGCTCTAGCGGCCGGCCAGCGCGTAGGGGTCCGCCTGGGAACCCGCAGCGGCGCGTTCCCCCGTCCCGCGGCCGACCCCGACGTACATGAAGCCAAGCTCGGCCATACGGGCCGGATCGTAGATGTTCCGGCCGTCGACCACGATCGGCCGCCGCATCAGGCCGCGGACCTGGTCCAGGTCCAGTTGCTTGAACTCGTTCCATTCGGTCAGTACGATGAGCGCCTCGGCGTCCCGCGCGACTTCGTACGGCGTCTGGCAGAGGGTCACGTCGGGCAGGGATCGGGCCGCATTGCGTCCGGCGACGGGATCGTAGGCCCGAACCCGTGCCCCCTCCACCTGGAGGAGGTGGATCACGTCGAGCGACGGGGCCTCGCGCATGTCGTCGGTATTCGGCTTGAACGACAGGCCGAGGATGCCGACGGCCGCGCCGTTCAGGCTGCCCAGCGCGTCGCGCACCTTCTGCACCAGCCGGCGGCGCTGATCGCGGTTGATCTCCATGACGGCGCGCAGCATCTGGGGATGGCAGCCGTGCATAGCCGCCATGTGCTCCAGGGCCTTGACGTCCTTCGGGAAGCAACTGCCACCCCAGCCAACGCCGGCGTCGAGGAAGGCCGAGCCGATCCGCTTGTCCAGCCCCATGCCGCGGGCCACCTCTTTCACGTCGGCGCCGAGCCGCTCACAGATGGAGGCCATCTCGTTGATGAACGAGATCTTCGTCGCCAGGAAGGCATTCGACGCGTACTTGATCATCTCGGCAGTGCGCAGGTCGGTGATGACGGCCGGGCACCGGAGCGGACCGTGGAGCTCAGCCACCCGCTCGGCAGCGATCCGGTCGGTCGAGCCCAGCACGACCCGGTCGGGGTTCATGAAGTCATGCACGCCCGAGCCTTCCCGCAGGAACTCGGGATTGGAGACGACCCAGAACGGGATCGACTGCGGCTGGTGCTGCTCGACAATGCCGGCCACCCAGTCGCCGGAGCCAATGGGGACCGTGCTCTTGTTGACGATGATGAGCGGCCGGCGCATCGTCTCGGCGATCCGCTCGGCTGCCTGGCGAACGTGCCGGAGGTCGGCTTCGCCGTTCACTCCAGAGGGCGTGCCGACGGCGATGAAGGCGAAATCGGCCTCGCACAGCCCTTCGGCATAGTCGGTCGTGAAATGGAGCCGACCGGCGGCCAGATTGCGGCGGACCAGCTCTTCGAGACCCGGCTCGAAGAGCGGGAGAATCCCCTGATTGAGGTCCGCCGCCTTTTGAGTATTCGTGTTCACGCAGACGACCTGATTGCCCAGATCGGCAAAACAGGTTCCCGTCACCAGGCCCACATATCCTACGCCGATGACACAGAGCTTCTCCACCGTGTTCCTCCTCGGTGACCCAGGACTTCTATCGTGCCCCTACGATGCCGGCAGGGCGAACCCCTGCCCGAACGCCAGCGGCCGGCCTTACATCGACGAACTCGCGCCGATGGCGATGGGGAACTCCTCGACGAGCGCCCGCACGTCCCGCTTGTAGAACACCCACTTGCGGCCCACTTTGTGGCCGATCAGGTGTCCGGCCTTCATCAGCCGATAGATCGTCGAGCGGCTGACACGCAAGTAGTCCATGGTCTCAGACAGATCAAACAGGATCTCGTCGTCGCTAATCCGTGGGCTTGTCAAAACCCTCTTCGCTTCCGCCGTCTTGCCCGTGCTCACTTCGTTCGCCCCCCTCAGCGACTCGCCTCGCCGCCCGTCGGCTCGGCCCCGTCGACCGAGCACGGCTGCCAGCCGCCAATCTAGCACAGCCATTCACTGCCGGTCAATAGAACGTCAGATGTATCGCGGCGGTTCAGCCGGGATGCCATCGGCGGAAAAGAGCGGATCAGTCGCTCACGGCGACCTCCAGTCGAACGGGAAGCGGATGCGGCCGGCCTGGAAATCGACCTCGGCCTGCGCGTAGCTCTCCACGCTGCCGACGTCGACCAGGTATCCCTCGTGTAGCCAGCCGGCAAGCCGGTATCCCCGCTCGACGAGCATTGGGAAGAGATCGCGCCCAAAGTCGAAGAACGTCTCCGGAGGGATGAGCCCGAGTATGGCGGGCTCGAGGACGTAGACGCCAGCGCTGACCAGCGCGCCGACCGATTCGCCCGGCGCCGGCTTTTCGACGAACCGGCGGACGAGACCATCGGCGTCGAGGTCGACGACGCCTTTGCCGGTCGGGTCCTCCAGGCGGTGCAGCGCCAGGGTCCCGACCACGCCGCGCATCCGGTGAAACCGGACGAGCGCCGTCAGATCGAGGTCCGTGAGGACGTCGCCGTAGAACACCAGGAAGGTCTCGTCCAGGAATCCGTCGAGCCGTCTGGCGGCGCCCGCCGTGCCCAGGATGGGGTGCTCCAGCGAGTAGGTGATCTGGACGCCCCAGTGCCCGCCGTCGCCGAGGTAGGAGCAGATCGCCTCCGGTTGATAGTGGAGGTTGACGGCGATCTGCTCGACGCCGTGGGCCTTGAGCAGGCGGACGGCATACTCGAGCAGCGGCCGGCCGCCGATGGGTACCATCGGCTTGGGTCGGTCCAGCGTCAGCGGGCGGAGGCGGGTGCCCTCGCCCGCGGCGAGCACCAGGGCTTTCACCGGTCGCGCTACGACGTCGCGGGGGTGAGTGACTCCGCCTTGTCGACCAGCATGATGGGAATGTCGTCCTCGACCCGATAGGCGAGGCGGCAGTGATGGCAGATGAGCCGGCTCGCCGGCTCGCGCCACTCCAGCTCGCCTTTGCACGCCGGGCAGACGAGAATCTCCAGCAGCTCCTTGCTCAGCGCCATAGTCCCGTGATTCCTCTCTTGCAACCCAATCTCGCAAATGTCTGGCGAGCCGGCAGGGCGTTCGCGAAAGGGGTGGGCTGCTCGCCGGGACGCACTCCCGACCCGCCGGCTTGCCCCGGCATGCTAGCACAGGACGGGAAGGGCTGTCAACCGGCTGGAAGCGACCGAGCCGCCTTGCTCCCTTGCCCCGGGGGTGCAAGTCTGCTATACTCTGGTGTGGTTAAGTCGAAATCGCCCGAGAAAGTCATCGCCGTCAACCGGAAGGCGTTCCACGACTACCACGTCGAGGAATCCGTCGAAGCGGGATTGGCGCTGACCGGCTCGGAGATCAAGTCGATTCGGCTGGGCCGGGTCAATCTGCGGGAAGCCTACGCACGGGTCGAGCATGGCGAGGCGTGGCTGCTGAAGATGCATGTCGCCCCCTATGAAGCGGGCGACCGGTTCACCGCTCAGGAGCCGACGCGGCGCCGGAAGCTGCTGCTGCACCGGCAGCAGATCGTCTGGCTGCTCTCGAAGGCGCGGGAGAAGGGGTATACGCTCATCCCGCTGAAGCTGTACCTGAAGAACGACCGGGCAAAGATCGAGCTCGGCCTGGCGAGAGGCAAGAAGCAGTACGACAAGCGGGAGGCCATCGCCCGGCGCGATGCCGACCGGGAGATCGAGCGGGCGACGAAAGTCCAGTGAGGGCGGCCCGCTCAAGACGGGGACGCGTGGATTCGACGGGGGAGATCGTTACAAAGCTGCGGGCCGAGGTGCCATCAACCTCGTTAAACCGGTGGCAATGGCATTACCTGCCAAACCGCAACTCGCACTCGCTGCCTAAGGGCTAGCGACGTTCACCCTCACCTCCTTCCGAAGGGTGGGGAGTGGGCGCTGAAATTTCGGGATGCGGCGGTTCCGACGCCGATACGGACCGTCTAAGACTACTCGGCTATGGCGAGGGAGAGTCCGTCAGTCGACGCTCTTTTGCCGAGAATCTAAAAGGCTGACTACGCCTGTAGGATGCTTTGGGCTGTCTTTCTCGGACAGGGGGTTCGACTCCCCCTCGTCTCCACCAAGATCGTGGGTGGCTGCGGGCTTGCTGACGTGATGGAGGCGGAGCGCGCACAGGAATGAGACCAGGTAGTTGCCGGCCGCGGCCACCAAGACGGCCGGCAATCCCCAGCCGCTGACCGCCGCGCCCAGCGCCGGGCCCACGAGCATCGCGGCGTTCCGGGTGACCGGACTCAGGCTGAGCAGCGACGAGCGAAACTCGCTGGCAACGTGCTGCGTCAGGTGAGCGTACATCGCCGTCTGATTCAGCGCCCTCGGCACCACCGCCAGGAGCAACAGGCCGACCACCCAGTACAGACCGAACGGCAGCGCGAGCGCCAGCATGATCAGCGCGCCGCTGAGGCCGACCAGTGGAACCAGCCGCGTCGCCCCCAGACGGTCGACGATCGGGCCCGAGAGCGGCGTGACGATGGCCGTCAGAATGCCGCCGATGGCCAGCACGACGCCGATGGTATCGCGGGGGTCCAGTCCGGCCACACGCGCCTCTCGCTCCAGCAGGAGCGGCACGAAGGGCTCCACGGTCACCATCCCCAGCGCCGTGAACGACCAGGTGATGAAGTTCCATTTGATCGGGGGAACCGTCACAACCCGCCGGCCTGCGGCGGCCAGCTTCTCGCGGATGGGGGTCACTCGGTCGCGGCTGCCGGCGTCGCGAAACAGGAACGACGTGCAGAGGATCGAGAGCACCACCAGCCCGGCGTCGATCAGGAACAGGCCCCGCAGGCCAACCTGCCGCGCCAGCAGCGCGCCGGCGAGCGGGCTGATGCTGGCCGCGACAGGCCACGACGACGTGAAGGAACCGATGGCCGTGCCGGCGCGCCGCTCCGGCGCGTGGGCCACAATGGCCGCAATCATGAGCGCCGAGCTCCCGAAGGCGAAGCCGATGAGCACGCGGGCGGCCAGGAACATCCAGATGTCCTGGCTCACGGCAATGAGCAGGTAGGTGGCGAGCTGGCTATACGAAGATCGCAGGATCAGCAGCTTCCGGCCGTAGCGGTCCGCCAGCACACCCCAGAACGGCCCCAGCGGCACGGCGACAAGCATCGAGGCTGAGGCCAGCATGCCTGTCCAGGCCGTAGTCTCCGCCGAGTACATGTGGAGCTCCTGGCTCAGGAAGAGCGGGGTGAAGGCGACCATATGGCCCCAGGCCGTCGCCTCGGCGAAGCTCGCCAGGGTGAATATGGCGGCGACCTTCTTCCAGCTCTGCGGCTGCTCGCTGGCTCGCTTCATGGACCGTCTCCATGTGTCCCTCGTCTCGTCCCTGGGGCTTCCTACCCACCGCGACAGACGGGCAGGCGAGACGCCTGCGCTCCCAGGTGCCTGCGCTCTCGGGCGCCTGTGCGCCCGGGTGCCTGCGCTCTCGGACACCGGCGGACGCGCCCCACACGCCCGGATGCATGCGCACAGTAGTCGTTGAGCCGGCCCATGTCAACCACAGCCGGTCACGGCCGGGGCGCTCCTTGACGCCTGCGCTCCTGATGGATAGACTTCCCGTGCGGGACCGGGCAATGGAGCACACAAGAGCGAGACGTGACGGATGACCAGTAGAGCCAAGCCACTCGTCCTCATCATCGACGACAGCTTGATGATGCGCATGATCATCAAAGATGAGCTCGAGCGGCATGAACTTCAGGCGGAGGTTGCCAACTCCGGTGAGGAGGGGCTCGTCAAGATGGTGTCGCTCCGGCCGGACCTCGTCTGCTGCGACGTCGTCATGCCGGGGATCGACGGCTATGAGGTTTGCCGGCGCCTGCGCGCCAACCCATCGACCCGGTCCATCCCCATTATTCTGGTCACCGGACAGTCCTCGATCGAGGAGAAGCTGCGCGGCTTCGACGTCGGCGCCGACGACTACATCATCAAGCCGTTCGACCCGCCTGAGCTCGCCGTCCGCGTGCTGACGCTGCTGGCCCGATCGAGCGCTGTCCGCGATCAGGTCGCCGTCCGGCAGTTGCAGCAGGGCCAGGTGATCACGGTGTTCAGCTTGAAGGGCGGGGTCGGGACGACCACCATTGCCGTGAATCTCGCCGCGTCGCTGGCCCGACAGTCGGGCCAGCAGGTCGCGCTGGCCGATCTCTCGCTCGACAAAGGGTGCGTGGCGTTCTACCTGGACCTGACGCCGCGCGGGACGATCGAGGAGTTCGCCCGGGAGGTCGCCGAGTTACCGCCGGGGACCGACCCCGAGCTCTCGCTCTATCTGACCAGCCACGCCTCCGGCGTCAACTGCCTCGCCGCACCGCGTACGCCTCAGGCCGCCGAGCTCATCCGGCCCGAGGCGTCCGAGGCAGCCATTCTCGCGCTGCGCCAGCACTTCCCGACCACGATCCTCGACACGAGCGCGAGCTTCACCGGCCACACGCTCACGGCGCTCGACAAGGCGGATGAAGTGCTGCTCGTCCTCACCCCGGACCTCCCCGGCATCAAGCTCGCCCGCGACGCGCTCCAAGTCTTCCGCAGTTTGGGCAGCCCGTTCAGCCGGTCGCGCCTCGTCGTCAATCAGATCCAGGATCGCAAGAGCGTTCCGCCGGAGCAGATCGCCCGCATTCTGCGCCTACCGGTCGCGGCGACGATCCCATACGGCGGCGACCGGCTCCAAAACGCCGTCGCCGAGGGCAAGCCACTCGTCGTCGTCCAGCCGGACCACCCCTTCTCCCAGGCGATCGGCCGCCTCGTCAAGGTCCGGAAATGAGTGATGAGTGATGGGTGATGGGTGATGAGTTGGGAAGGCCGGCAACCCCTCACTCATCACTCATCACTCATCACCCATCACTCGTCACACTGACGACCGATTTCGGTCTCCAGGATGCTTACGTCGGCAGCCTGAAAGGTGTCATCCTCGCTCTGGAGCCCTCGGCGGCGCTCGTCGACCTCTGCCACCTGGTCCCACCTCAGGACGTTCGGACCGCGTCGGTCCTCCTCGACACGGCCGTCCGCTTCTTCCCGACGTCGGCGATCCACGTCGTCGTCGTCGATCCGGGTGTCGGCGGTGAACGCCGCCCCGTCGCCGTTCGGACGCCGCTGGGAACGTTCGTCGGCCCGGACAACGGTGTGTTCAGCTTCGTGCTGGCGCGCCTT
>JACQGW010000316.1 GCA_016199325.1 Chloroflexota bacterium | reverse complement strand
CGCTGCTCGACGCCGACGGCACGGCCTTCCACTATGAGGCCACCCGGGCTACGGCCGGGGTGCCCGTGGCGGCGATCGCCGCGCTCCGCTTCCGGCCCGGCCAGGGCCTGATCGGGCTCGCCGCGCAGACCGGCGACGTGATCAACGTCCCCGACGTCGAGCACGACACGCGCTGGGCATTTCGGCACGTGACCGATACGGCCGGACTCCGGTCATCCATCGTCGTTCCTCTGCGCAGCCGTGAGGGCGTCGTCGGCGTGCTGGCCGCGATGAGCCGGCGGACCGGCCACTTTGGGGCCACCCGCGAGCGCGTGCTGCGAAGTCTGGCCGACCAGGCGGCGCTCGCCATTGTCCACGCCCGCGAGGTCACCGAACGACAGTTGGCGGACGAGGCGTTGCGGGAGAGCGAAGAGCGATTTCGTCTGATCGCGGAGAACGCGGCTGATCTCATCGCCGTCGTCGACCGCGAAGGCTACCGGCTGTACAACAGTCCGTCGTACAAGACGCTCCTGGGCTATTTGCCGGATGAGCTCAAAGGCACCTGGGCATTCGCCGAGATCCATCCAGACGATCGAGCACGAGTGGTCGAGGCGGCCGCGGAATCGGTCAGGACCGGCATTGGCCGGCGGCTGGAGTATCGCATGCGCCACCGAGACGGCACGTACCGTGTGCTGGAGTCCACCGGGAGCGCCATTCGGAACGCCAACGGGGAGGTCGAAAGCCTCGTCATCGTGGCCCACGACGTCACCGAGCGCAGGCAGATGGAGGAGCAACTGCTCCGCGCCCAGCGGCTGGAGATGGCGGGGCGTGTCGCCGCCCAGGTGGCCCACGACTTCAACAACCTGCTCGGGCCTCTCGTCGGCTATCCCGAGCTCATCAAGCAGCGGTTGCCACCGGGCCACCGGGCGATCGGCTGGTGCGAGGAGATGATCGGTGCCGCCCAGCGGATGGCCGCGATCAACGACGATCTGCTCTCCCTGGGGCGGCGCGGCCATTTCGAGGAGAAACCGGTCGACATCAATCAGTTGGTCGAGCAGGCCCTTCAGGGTCTGGTGGATTGGCCCGAGCCGCTGCTCGTCGAGCGAGACCTCGCTCCGGATCTGCTTTCGGTCCACGGCTCGGATGCCCAGCTTCTGCGGGTCCTGACGAATCTCCTCACCAATGCTCGGGATGCGATCGTCGACGCCGGTCGGCTGACCGTCACGACCCGGAACGTCTATCTGGACCGTCCCATCGGCCACTACAATCGGGTGGAGGTCGGCGAGTACGTCCGGCTCGACATCGGGGACACGGGGCGCGGCATTCCTGCCGAGATTCGCGACAAGATCTTCGATCCCTTCTTCACGACGAAGCACACCGACAAGCAACGAGGCTCGGGACTGGGGCTCAGCGTCGTCCAGGCGATCGTCGGGGACCACCACGGCTACATCGACGTTCAGAGCGAGGTCGGGAAGGGGACGACCTTTAGCATCTACCTGCCGGTGAGCAGAGCGGCGTCTCCGGCCCACCCCGATGGCATTCTCCGAGGCGGAGATGAGGGGATCCTGGTCGTGGACGACGACGATGGACAACGAGCCCTCGTCTGGCAACTGCTGGCGCCACTCGGTTACCAGGTGGAAGTCGTCGGGAGCGGGGAGGAGGCCATCGCCCACCTGCGCGGTCATCCGGTGGACCTGCTGATCCTGGATATGGTGATGCCGCCGGGGATCGATGGGGCAGCGACGTATCGGCGAGCGCTGGCGCTGCGGCCGAAGCAGCAAGCCATCCTGATGTCCGGCTTCGCGGAGTCGGAGCAGGTGCAGGAAGCGCAGGCGCTCGGAGCGGGAGTCTTTATCCGGAAGCCGGTGACGATCGAGAAACTGGCGTCTGCGGTCCGAGCCGAGCTGGATCGCTCGCGCTGAACGCAGCGATGCCGCGTCTCAGTCGGGGGTACGCTGCCGACGTGTGAGTGCCACAACCGAACAATGAACACGCGAGCGACCGGCTCGTCTCCGTGAGCGAGGTCTTGCGCCCTGAGGATCGGCTGTTATGGCCAGAGACCAGATTCTGATCCTGATCGTCGAGAAGGATCCGTTCATGCGTGAGGTCGAGCGCCGGCTCCTCGAGAAGAGCTATCAGCTCGAATTCGTGGGCGATGGCGTGAGGGCTCTGTCTCGTGCCTGCGAGCTGCTGCCAGACCTGATCGTATCCGAGATTCTGGTGCCAAAGCTGGACGGGCTCGGGGTGACTCGGCGTCTGCGCGCCTGCCCGGCCACCCATTCCATACCGATCCTGGTGTTCAGCTTGCTGGCCGCCGAGGTGCGAGCCCTCGCGGCCGGCGCGAGCGTCTTTCTGCGGAAACCCATCCGCAAAGAGCAGTTCATCGCCGTTGTCGAGGATCTGGTGTCTCAGTCGAAGCGGCAGCGCCAGAGGCCGATGGGCGACGAAGGAGACTGATGCAAGAGACTGATGCAGGAGACCGATGCAGGAGACCGATGCAGGAGACCGATGAAGGAGACCGATGAAGGAGACTGATGAAGGAGGCGGTGGTGGAACGCATTCCGACCTGTGCCAGAGGCCTCGATGATATTCTCGGTGGCGGACTACCGGCCGATTCGATCAGCGTGATCGCCGGTCCGCCCGGCAGCGGCAAGACGATCCTCGCCCAGCAGATCATCTACGGCAACGCGACGCCGGAGGCTTGCGCGCTGTACCTCACGACCGTCTCCGAGCCGATGGGAAAGGTGGTCCGTTACTGCCAGGAGCTGACCTTCTTCGACGAGACCAAGATCGGCACGGCCGTGATCTACGAGGAGCTGGGTGAGGTGCTCCAGCAGGCGGACGTCACGGCAGTTGTCGATCGCATCCTGGTGCTGCTCGACGAATACGGCCCACGGTTTCTCGCGATCGACTCCTTCAAGGCCATTCACGACCTGGCCGACTCGACCGCTGCTTTCCGGCGCGCGCTCTATCGGCTGGCAGGATACCTCACCGCACTGTCCTGCACGACGCTGCTCGTCGGCGAGTACGTGGCAACCGACCTGGTTGAAGCGCCGGAGCTCGCGGTTGTCGATAGCATCCTGACACTGGACAACCGACTGGCCGGGGTGCGCGACCAGCGCTCGATCCGGGTTGCCAAGCTACGGGGCTCGGCCTACCACGGCGGGGAACACGCGATGACGCTCGGAGGCGATGGGATCACCGTTTTCCCCCGCTTCGTCACGCCTGCACACCCAGCCAGGTATGCTGTCAGCAGGGAGCGCTGTCCCTTTGGAATCGAGGGGTTGGATGCGATGCTGGGCGGGGGCGTGCTTCGGGGCAGCACGACACTGGTCGCCGGCGAAGCAGAGACCGGCAAGACGCTGGCGACGTTGAGCTTCCTTCTGAACGGCGTTCGGCAGGGCGATGAAGGGGTTTTCATCTCGTTCCAGGAGGATCCGGACCAACTGACGGCCATCGCAGCCGGCGTCGGCTGGGACATCGCCCCGATGGCGCAAGGTGGAAAACTGGGGATGCTCTACCAATCCCCGGTCGAGCTCAATATCGACCAGCATGCGGCCGCGATCGTCGCGGTCGCTCAGCGGGTCGGCGCGCAACGGGTCGTGGTTGATTCGATCTCGGACCTGGCGAGCTGGGCGTACGACAGCGTCCGCTTCAACGCCTACGTCTACTCACTGGTCCAGTATTTCAAGAACCACGGCATCACCGCGATCCTGATCCATGAGGTCCCGGAGCTGTTTGGGCCGATCAGCCTCTCGGGGCAGAGCATCTCACGCATCGCCGACAACGCCGTCCTGCTGCGCTACGTTGAAATCGACTCGACGATCAGGCGAGCGATCTCTGTGGTCAAGGCGCGTAGGAGTCGTCACAGCGCGGAGATTCGTGAGCTCCACATCAGCGATCGCGGTCTGGAGGTTGGCCAGCCATTCCGGGGGATCCGCGGCCTGCTGAGCGGTCGACCGTTGATCAAGGGGCCACGCGACGGCAGCGAGGCGGTCGGTCTGATGGAGGAGCCCTTTGCCGGCCAGGAGAGAGAGTAGTCGGCGGAAGCGATCTGCAGATGCTCGGCAGCACGCTGGGCGTAGTACTTCGCCTGCGATGGCAGAGAGGGATTGGCTGCTGGAGCAAGCCGGCCAGGCCCTGCGTGAGGCCGAGGCTCTGCAGGGGATCGCGGCTGAGGTCGCGGTCGAAGTGGACCTGGACCGACTCCTGGACCTGATAGCGACTCGCACGCAGGAAGTGCTGGCAGCCGACCTGGCGCTCATTGCGCTCCGTGAGAGAGGAGCCGGCGGCGTCGTCGTCCGGGCGGCGAGCGGCAACGGCGGCGAGGGCCTGGTTGGGCGGCGCCTGCCGCCGGGCGTCCCTCCGATGGTTGGCCCAACGGTCACCGTGCCTCAAGCTGCGCTGGCGGAGCTCGGCGTGCTCCCGGACGGGCTCGCAGCACCGCTCGCACAGGCGGAACGGCATCTGGGCGTCCTGGTCGCCCTTCGTCCCACAGTCGCCGAGCCGGCCCGGCGGTTGGGGCTGGTCGCCGAGATCGTCGCGAGCGCGGTCGAGCGGGCGATCCTCGCCCGGGCGCTCAGCCTGTCAGAGCGGCAGTACCGCCTGCTTGTCGAGAGTGCGCAACGACCTCATCGTCGCGCTCGATTCGGAGGGGCGCTTCACGTTCGCCAACCAGGAGGTCTATAATCATGCAGGGTACGCGCCGGAGGAACTGATCGGCCGCCCGTTTACCACCATGTTGACCGCCGCAAGCCAGGACGCCGTCCTGGCACAGTTCAACCGGCTGGTCACAGGCGAGCAGGAAACCTCTCAGTGCGAGCTTGAAGCCATCGGCAAGGACGGGTCACGCATCCCGCTAGAGCTACAGGTCTCGGCGATCAGGGACGGGACCGGACAACCAGTCGGCTGGCTGGTGGTTGGGCGTGATGTCACCGAGCGCAAGCAGATGGAAGAGCAGTCGACCCGGCTGCTGCTGCTAGAAGAGCGTGAGCGGATCGCCATGGATTTGCACGACAGCGTCATCCAGTCGCTCTATGCGGTGGCGCTGAATCTGAGCGCACACGATCGCACATTCGACGGCGACACAGCCGCGACGCGCCAGACCTTGCATCGGGCAATGGCGCAGATCGAAGGCGTTATCCAGGAGATCCGCAACTCCATCTACGGTCTGCGGCTACCGGCAAGCGGCGCGGGTGGTCTGCGGGCCGGGCTCGAGACCCTGGCCAAGGAGCTGCGCATCAACGTCCCAATTCAGTCCGAGATCGACTTCGCAGCAGAGGTCGACGGACTGCTGAGTCCGATAGCGATCGTCAACCTGCTCCACTTTGCCCGTGAGGCGACGTCCAACGTCACCCGCCATGCCGGCGCAACCGTTGTGAGGCTCGCGCTGACACGAGCGGGCGACCAGCTCATCCTGACAGTTTCCGACAACGGCAGGGGATTCGACCGACAGAACCCCGAAGCTCAGTCAGGACAGGGCCTCCGCAATATGATGGAGCGGGCGAATATCCTCGGCGGTCGTCTGACGATCGAGAGCGGTCCGGGACGCGGCACCGAGGTCCGGCTGGAGATGCCTTTGCGAGAAATGGAAGGAGAGGTCTGCTAAATGGCTTCTTCACAGGTGAAACTGCTCATCGTAGACGACCACAAGGTGGTGCGCCTTGGCCTGGCGACGCTGTTCGCGACCGTGCCGCACTGCTCGGTGGTTGGCGAAGCCGACTCTGCCGCTCAGGCGGTCGCCGAAGCCGATCGATGCCGGCCGGACGTGGTGATCCTGGACGTGCGACTGCCCGACGGCAGCGGCGTCGAGGCCTGCCGTGAGATCCGCTCCCAGCGCCCCGAGACGCGGGTGATCATGCTGACGTCGTATGCCGACGAGGACGCCGTGATCGCCTCGATCCTGGCGGGCGCTGCCGGCTACGTGCTGAAGCAGTCCAACCCGGAGCGCCTGGTGGAGGCAGTCCGAATTGCGACCGCCGGTGGCTCGCTCCTTGACCCGGCCATCACCCGGCCAGTTCTTGAGTGGCTGAGGCATCTTGGCTCGCCGGCCACGCGCACTTCGGTGGCTGGCCTCGCTGAGCAGGAGCGGCGGATTCTGCCGCTGATCGCCGAAGGCAAGACCAATCGCGAGATCGCCGCCGTCCTCTCTCTCAGCGAGCATACGGTCAAGACCTATGTGAGCAACATCCTCCGCAAGCTCCATCTGGCCCGCCGAACTGAGGTCGCGGCCTTGATCACCAGGTATCGCAAGTAGACCAGAACAGCCCCTGCTACTGCCAGAACTGGAGAGACCGGGCTAGCCGACATCGAAGGCCCGATACCCCCGTTCGGGTATATTTCATCATCTCGCCGACACGCCAAGCCCCCCGATCGTCCATTCACGCGGGCTCGCGATACCCATACACTGGAATGTGTGCAGACATCGCAGCAGCCATGCGAGGGATGAGTCGGCCTCGACGCTCGTTCCCGTCGGTACGGCCATCGCCGGCAGCTTGACTGGCCTGCGCACACGCCATCTTCGAGCTTACCCGGGACTTCGGCAGGGAAGGTCACAACGAGCGAGAAACTGGTGCTTGTCGTCGACGATTCGCCGGAAATGCGCAGGTTCATCCAGGCCGTGGTCGAGGAGGTCGTCGGCGCTCGCGTGGCGCTGGCGACTGACGGCGAAGAGGGTCTTCGGCGGGTCCAGGAGCTGAGGCCCGACCTGGTTTTGCTCAACCTGATGCTGCCGAAGCTCGACGGCTTCGAGGTTGCCCGCCGCCTGAAGGCCGACGCGACCACCCGGGCGATCCCGGTGATCGCCGTCACCGGCCTGAGCCTGCCGCAGGATCGCCAGCAGGCGATGGCTGCCGGCTGTGATGATTTCCTGCCGAAGCCCTTTACCGTCAAGCAACTCGAGGACAAAGTGCGCGAGCATCTGCCCGGCTAGAGCGGGGGTCAGAAGCTCCCAAGGATCCCTGCCGCCTTCAGCCAGTAGTCCACCAGGTAGATGCCGGCGCCGATGAGGAAGGCGGCGGCCACGCGGTGGACGTAGGGCACCAGCCGCCGCACCCAGCGGTTGACGGCGCCCTGGAAGAACGTCGCCGCGATGATGACGACCGTGAGCACGACGCCCATGCCGAGCGCGTAGGAGACGAACTGGCTGAGGGCGACCAGCACGTCGCGGGCGGCGAGCGCCAGGCTGGCGACGACGAGGAAGATCGGGAGCGTGCAGCCCAGCGACGTAACGGCGTAGGCGATGCCGAAGATGAAGAACGATCGGAGGTCCTGGCTTTCCGGCACGTGCTCCATCGCCCGACTGGCGGCCAGAATGCCGAGCGGCCGCCCCGTCAGGGCCAGCCAGGCACCCAGCAGGACCAGGCCACCGCCGACGAAGAGCCCGCCCACCGGGAACCAGGCGCCGAGCGCGCGCCCGCCGGCGCCAAAGATGAGCCCGACGATGGTGAAGATGACGGTGAAGCCGAGCGTTGCCATGACGCCGAGCGTGGCGCCTTTGCCCAGGCGGGCCGGCCAGGGGGTCGGGCCGCTCTCGCCGCGGCCGATCGAGTAGGCGACGAGGGATGGCAGCAGCAGGATGCCACACGGGTTGACCGTCGCGACCATCCCGGCGGCAAAGGCGTAGCCGACCGGCAGCAGGGTCGCCGCCTCGGTGACGCTGCCCTGGACGGCGTAGATCGTCTCGCCCGCGCCGAGCAGGACCAGGCCGAAGCCAATGCCGAGCAGCGCAAAGAGCACGCCGGACAGTTCGATGCCAGCCAGGGTGCGGGCTGTCGATCGGGAGGGCTCACGGGTTGTCGTCACGGTGCCACCAGCTCCTCGAACATCTTCCGCCAGGCGGCCTCGTCGCCGGCGCCGTAGCCCGCCTGGTACGTGATCACGCCTTGCCGATTGACGGCGTACTTGATCGACGTCGAGACGACGTTGAACTCCTTCAGCATCGCCGGGGTGCCGACAGCCACCTGCCAGGGATACCGATTGGCCTGGCTCTGCCGCTTGAGCACCTCGGCGGTCTCGCTCGGATCAACGCCCACGGCCACGAATTCGACGCGCTCCGCGTATTTCGGGTAGAGGTCTGTCAGGAGCCGAAACTCGGCCCGACAGGTCGCTCACCACGTGGCCCAGAAGAAGAGGACGTACGGCTTCTTCTGGGCCAGAAACTCGGCGCTGCTGACCGGCTTGCCCTCGACGGTCGTGAGCGACCAGGCCGGCGCCCGCTTGCCGACGGCCAGACCGACGGGCGCCAGGTTCTCTGCATTCGACGCTACTGGCGTGGCTGGCGCGCTCGACGGCTGAGCCGCCGACGTACTCGGCTGGCCGGCCGCCGTCCCAGCAGGCGCCGGCCCCGCCGCCGGCGGTCGAACCGTCGACGCGGGGCTTGTCCCCTGGCCCCCGCCTGCGGTGCAGGCGAGCAAGAGGTTTCCGGTCGCCAGAAGGGCCAATCGCCCGAAGGATCGTCGTGTGCGTGTTTGCATGGCACCTACAGGTGTGCTTCGGTAGATCGGGAAGAGCAACCACGGGGGGTTGCCCCTACGACGGGGCCGCTCTTTCCGTAGGCGAACCCTCCGCGGCACAGAGTCCAACTCTTGAGCCAGCCCCCGATGCGTGCGGAGGACCACCGTCTGTCATTCCGAGCCGCAGCGAGGAATCTCCCTGGTGGCTGCGGGACACCTGGACACCGCGCGTGGGGCCGCAGGAAGCGTGGACTTCAGCTTCACCGGTCGCCAGGACCAGGCCCGCGTGATCCCTGACGGACGAGGAGATTCCTCGCTGCGGCTCGGAATGACGACGACGCGTCGGCCCACCTCCGCGCTCGGGCGATAGGTGTCGTGGTGAGCCGCACCCAATTCCTTGGATCTCCTGTGGCTCCCGAACCGCCCCTGCACCGGTTGCCTGGCGCGAAATGTTGACGGCCACCCCACGTCCTCCGATGCATTCTCCGAGCAACCGATCTATACTAATCCTGATTGTAACTATTCAGCCGTCT
>JACQGW010000315.1 GCA_016199325.1 Chloroflexota bacterium | reverse complement strand
GCGTCTCCAGGCGGACGACGTGCTCCTGGCGGAGCTGGAGCTCGGCGGCATCCTCGATGGTGATGATGCGCTCGTCGTCCGGGATGAAGCTGGACATGATGTTGAGGAGCGTCGTCTTGCCGGAGCCGGTGCCGCCGGCCACGATGATGTTCAGCCGGGCCTCGACGCATGCCCGCAGGAAGGTGACGACCTCCGTGGTCAGCGTCCCGTTCTTGATGAGGTCCTCGACGGTGAGCGGCTTCTTGAAGAACTTGCGGATGGTGATGCTGGGCCCGTCGAGCGACAGCGGCGGGATCACGGCGTTGACGCGGGAGCCGTCCGGCAGGCGGGCGTCGACCATCGGCGAGCTTTCGTCGCAGCGGCGGCCGAGCGGGGAGATGATCTTGTCGATGATCTTGCGGACGTGCTCGTTGTTGGCGAAGACGACGTCGGTCTTGACCAGCTTGCCCTTGCGCTCCACGTAGACCTTGTGCGGGCCGTTGACCATGACCTCGGTGATGGTCTCGTCGCGGAGGAGTGGCTCGAGGGGGCCGAAGCCGATGATGTCGGCGGCGATCTCCTCGAAGAGCCGCTCCCGCTCGGAGCGCGTGACGATGTGCCCTTCCTGGTCCAGGATCTGGTCGAACAGCGTTCGGATCTGCTTGCGGATCTCGACCGTGTTGTTCAGGTCGGCCTTCGGATCGATCTCGTTGATGAGCTGTTGCTGGACCCGCAGCTTCAGCTCGGCGGTCACATCACGGCCGGCGGCGGCCGGCGCCTGCATGGGACGGCGAAGGGTGGATGCAGGTGTGCCGGTGCCCTGGCCGCCCTCACGATCGGGCGGACGTGCCGGCGCAGCCGGCTTCTCGGTCGGCGGTGCCGGCGTTTGCGTGCTGGCACCGGAGCTTTCAAGTCTTCGGAGCAACGACATTGGTCTTTCTCCTCATCCCCTGGCTGAACGGCCGTCTCACCCGAGACGGAAGAGCCCGCCGCGCGGCTGCGGCCGGACGGCTTCCGCTCGACTCGCGGTCTGGCCGCTCAGGGAGCGGGCAAGATCGATGATATTCTTGGCGATCGGGCTCTCGCGGCTGGCGAGCACAAACGGTATGCCGCGGTTGGAGGCCAGCGTCGCCGTCTTCCAGTCGTTGACGACGAGCATAGCCACTTTCTGGCGAGCGTGCTCCTCGACGTCCTGGACGCGAATACCGCCGGAGCTGTCCGCTCGGTTCACCACGACCACGTTCTTGCTGGGCGGATAGCCGAGCGCCTCGGCCGTCTCGAGATAGAGCTTCATGTTCTTCAGGGCCGGCATCTCCAGCGTCGTAACAACCACCACCTGATCGGCCTGGTCGAGGATCACCAGCGTCGCCTCCTGGAGCGACGGCGCCGTATCGACGACGACGTAGTCGAAGCTCGACCGCAGGCAGCTCAGGATTTTCGCCATATGGTCGGGCGTGACGAGCTCGGCCAGCTCCGGCCGGGGCGGGCCCAGCAAGACCCGCACCCCGGACATGTGGGTGGCCAGCACGTCGTCGAGCAGCTCGGCATCCAGCTCGTCGATCCGGCTCAGCAGATCGACGACCGAGTAGTGGCTTGTCAAATTGAGCATGACGCCGACGTCGCCAAAGAGCAGGCTGGCGTCGAGCAGCCCCACGCGCTTGCCGAGCTCCTGGCGCAGCGCCACCGCCACGTTGACGGCGAGGGTGGTACGCCCGACCCCCCCCTTCGGGCTGAAGAAAACGATCAGCCGGCCGGTCTTGGGGGGAGGCGCCTGGACCGGAGCCGGGCGAGCCGGCGCCGGGACCCAGCCGCGCTGCAGCGCCCGCTGATGGACCGAGCGAATACTCGTTGCCAGCTCATCGCCGCTGAACGGCTTGACCAGGTAGTCGGCCGCGCCGGCGAGCATCGCCCGCCGCAGGTAGTCCTGCTCGCCCTGGACGGACATGATGATGACCTGGGCAGCGGGCGCCTGTTGGCGAACCGCCTCCGTCGCCTGGATCCCGTCCATATCGGGCATGTTAATGTCCATCAGGATGACCTGGGGCTGGAGCGCTACGGCGCGCTCGACGCCCTGACGGCCACCTGCCGCCGTGCCGACGACCTGGATGTCCCGCTCGAACGAGAGCATCTTCGCCAGGTTGTCCTGGGTATCCAGATTGTCGTCGACAATGAGAACCCGAATCGCCTCCCGCGCGCGGCCGTCCACGATTCCCTACTATCTCACATCGGGCGCCTACGGACTGCGCGGAGGCGCGCCTCCCGACGTACCTCCCTGTCCGCCGACCTTCAGTGGTCTGGGTAACCCATATTTCTGCACAAAGAACTCGAAATCGATGATCGCCCGCTGGTCGGGCTCGCGCTCCCGGTCGGCGGCCGCCCGCAAGATGAGGTCCGGGGCCAGCGTCTCCAGGTACTTGAGCTCTAGCGCCTCGTCGGGCGTCACGACGAAGATGAAGACGGGCGAGGACGACGGCGGTGCGGCTGCCGCGGCAGTGCCAGGCTTGGGCGAGGTGGCGACCGAGCCGATCTCGTAGACCTTGAGGTTCTGCATCGTCGTCGCGACGACGGGCTGGCCGTCGGGTCCCGGCACCTTGACGATGAGATCGATCGTATCGCCGGGTCGGATGGCGCCGGCGGTCAAGATGTTCGCGGCGCCGCTGAAGTTGATGGCGACGAGGACCTTGCCGGGCTGGAGGGCGGCTGACGCGACGCCGGCCTCGCGGGTGGTCGAGATGATCTGGGTGGAGAGAATCGGCTGGCCCGTGAAGATCGGGACGAGGGTGAGCCGATTCACCGCATCGTCGGGTTTGGTCATTGCGTCGGGTGGCACGAGGGACTGGGCCATGTCGACGACCTTGACCATGGTCGGATCGATGCGGCTGCGCTCCGGGATCACGGTTGCGGCGATGAGGATCTGGGTCTTCGGCTCAGGGATCTGAGCCGCTGCCTGCTGCATCGTCATGAAGACAAAGGCGCCGGCCGCGAGCGCGAGGATCGCCCCGAAGGCCATCAGGATACAGCCCGTCCGGCGCTGACGCATGCTCTCTCCTCCTCGCGCCCATCTCAGCAGCCCTATTGTACGCAGGGAGAAGGAGAACTGTCAATAACCGCGCGGTCAACCATCCGGTATCCCCCGGTCGGGCTAGCGCGGGGGTCGGGGGTCAGGGGCCGGAACCGGAGGCCCGGCCTGGTCACGGCTCCTGCCATCTTCCCCGGTTCACTGTTCCTGCTCACCGCTCTACGGGGTCAGTTCGTCAACGCCACGCCGTAGGCGTTGGAGGCGCTGCAATTGCCGATGCCGCCGGCGGCGACGCCCGCATCGCTCCAGACGCCGCGGACCTGATTGGTCCCGCCGCAGCCACCGCCGGCCCAGCCGGTCGGATAGTCGTAGCCGGGGCTACACCAGCCGGTGATCCGAATCTTAGCGAAGCCGGCGAGGTGGTACTGCAGGTTGTTGCCGGAGCCGGTCGTCGTATCCCACAGCGGCACGTAGAACTCGGCACCGGAGTCGACGAGCCCCACCATCTCGTCACGAATGTCGCTCGAGTTCTTCATCCCGGTATCGCCGGCCGCCTGCGTGTCGGTCGCCTGCGGACCGCTGACGCCGCTGACGGTATCGCTCGCCGGGTCGCAGCTCCCGATGTTGCTGAGCGCGTTGGCGATCTCGGGCGCGCCGCTGAAGCCGCTATCGCCCCAATCGATCCAGCCGAAGTTGCCCGGCCCGGAGCCGACCTCCTGGGTGAAGGCGCTGCCGGCCGTCACCGTCGCGCTGTAGACGGCCAGGGGGGCGACACAGCCGGGGAGCGAGCAGATGGTGCCCCAGCGCGCTTTCGCCTGGGCAGAGGCATCGAAGGTGGTGCGGCCGACGACGCCGGCGAAGAAGGCGTTGAAGTTCGTCTTGGCGAC
Organism: Chloroflexota bacterium; assembly: GCA_016199325.1. The sequence goes on along the minus strand of JACQGW010000315.1, from coordinate 1,717 downwards.
GACCTTGACCCCCTGGGCGCCCGACGGGATCGTCCCGGCACCGACAGCCGTCAGCTCCGTGCCGCTGCCGTCGAGGTAGGTCGCCGTGTACGTCCCGGTCGTCGCGCTCCAGCCGTTCGCCTGAAGGTAGAACTCGATGGTCGTGACGATCGAGGCGTCGGTCTGTCCACCTTCGAGCATCTTGCGGACCGTGCCGAGCACGGCGGCGTCGACCGCGTTCTGCATCTGGCGGCGCTTGGCGAAGGCAAAGCCGCCATCCAGCGCCATCGCCAGGAAGGCGCTCATCGCCGCCATCATCAGCGCGATCAGGATCATCGCCTGACCGCGGGCCAGGGGTTCCTTGAACATCGTATCTACTCGATCGCCATCGAAGATTTCGCCGTCATCTGGTAGCCGTTCCCAAGCATGGCGGTAAGCAGCGGGCTGAGCGGCGTATAGGTGTAGGTCAGGGCCACCGTGATCGGCCTGCCAAACGCCGTGCTGCCGTTGTTCGTCACGCTGACGTTTACCTGATTGGGGTCGAGCAGCACGAGCTGGTTCTTGGCAGCCGTCGTGATGCTGACGACGTTCGTCGGGTCGCCGATGGCGTAGCGGGCGCCTTCTCGCGCGCCGTTGGTGATCGCCTCATAGGAGTAGAAGGCGTAGCCGAAGTCGAAAACGGCCATAATGACGATGACGAGCACCCAGCCGATCAGCGCGAACTCGACGATGGCCTGCCCACGGCCGTCTGGGGGCACGGGCTGGCTCATCCACCATCGCACCGGCTGGGTTGGCATCGACTCCACCCGCTCCAATCCGTGCAATCCGTTCCCCGAATCCGTTGACAGCTCGTCCCCGGCCCATGCGGCGCCGGGAACATGCCCACCGTCCTGGCCGTGGATCCTTGACGCCGGTATTATACCGCAGCGGCGCCCTTCCGGGCTGGTCATTTTCCACTCGCGCGGGCCGTTTCCGGCCGAGCATGGATCCCTATCAGGCTGAGCGAAGCGCCAATCCATCAATTGGATCGCGCCATCGCCATCTACGGCGCCGCGCACGTGACGGTGATGGCGCCGATCGACGCGTTCCGGGAAGCGCCGTTCCCCTGGTTGTCGACGTACAGGTAGTAGATGCCGGCGCCGGCGCTCTGCGAGAGCGAGAGCGAGCCCGAGGTTGCCGTCCCGCTCGTCGGGCTCTGGGTGCCGGTCGCGCGCGCCGGCGCCGACGTCGCGATGGTGAAATACAGAGACGTCGAATTGCTCGACGACCAGGTGATCGTCGAGGTCGAGATGGTGCCGGCGCCGCAGCTCATCGCCGTCGTGTACTGGGTCAGGCTGTTGTTGTTCGCCGTCGCCGCATCCAGGTTGTAGGTGACGTTGGCCGGGGTCGGCGTGTTGGTAGGCACCGGCGTACTTGTCGGCACTGGGGTCGGCGTGTCGGTGGGCACCGGCGTGCTGGTCGGCACCGGCGTATTGGTTGCGCCGGGCACCGGGGTTGGGGTGTTGGTGGGCACCGGCGTATTCGTCGGGACCGGTGTGTTCGTGGGCGTGTTGGTGGGCACTGGCGTGTTCGTCGGGGCCGGCGTGTTGGTGGGCGCTGGCGTGTTCGTCGGGGCCGGCGTGTTCGTTGCGCCGGGCGCCGCTGTGGCCGTCGGGGTGCCGGGGGTGGGCGTGGGCAGCGCGCCGGTGGTGATCGGCATGACGGACTGATAGCTGATGCTGATGGTGTTCTCATCTTC
>JACQGW010000314.1 GCA_016199325.1 Chloroflexota bacterium | reverse complement strand
GCGAGTTCATGGCCTGGGGCTTCCGGCCGGGGACCAACGTGCCGTTCGCCGACGTGCTCACGCCGCGCCTCGGCGTGGATCCCGCGCTGCCGAAGGCCATCCTGGGCCGGCTGCCGGCTGAGGCGGCCCAGGCTATCCAGCAGGGCTGGGAGGACGTCAAGAAGCCCGGCGTCGCCGTGCTCGTCCTCGACGTGTCCGGCTCGATGTCGGGCTCGAAGCTTCAGCAGGCGAAGGAGGGCGCAAAGCGGTTCATCGACGCTGCCTCCCGCTACACCCACGTCGGCCTGGTCATCTTCTCCTCGCAAGTGTCGGTGCGCGTGCCGGTGGGGCCGCTCCCGCAGACGCGCTTCGCGATCGCCGAGGCCGTCGACCGGCTTCAGGCGAGCGGCCAGACCGCGCTCTACGAGGCGTTCAAGGTGGGCGTCGAGATGGTCGACGGCTACGATGGGGTGCAGGGCGAGGCGATTCGCGGCGTCGTCGTCCTCAGCGACGGAGAGGCGAACGCCGGGCGCGTCGAGCTCTCGCAGATCGTCCGCGTTCAAGATCGCCAGGAGCGCGAGGTTCGGGTAGGGGTCCGAGGCGGTCCCCAGCTCAAGGAGTACGTCGGGGCTGGCTACGCCATCCAGACCGCGCACCCGATCCACGCCTTCTCGGTCGGCGTCGGGGAGGCCGACTGGGAGGTGCTGCGCATCTTCGCCGAGGCGTCGGGCGGCGTCGTCGTGCGGGCCGGCGACGCCAGCGACGGGCCGGGGCTGGCCAGGGTGCTGGAGCTGTTCTCGAAGTACTTCTGAGCGCGAGCGGGGGGTGCGCCATGAACGCCGTCTTGAAAGCCGTTGGCGCCGTTGTCGAGGCCGGCTTCCGGCCCCCGGCGATCTGGCTGGGGCTGGCCGGTCTGGTCGTCGTATCGGCGGTGCTGGCCTGGGGACCGCTGGCCGCCTTTGCATCGGCCTGGTACGTGCCGGCGCTCATCTCGCTGGCCGGCTGGCTCGCCATGGCGGCGACACAGGTGGACCCGGCCGTCTTCCGGCGGCTCAGCTACGAGCTCGCTGGCCATGACCCGTATCTGGTCGCGGCCCTCGAGCGCCGGGACGCCCTGGCTGCCCAGATCGACCACCTGACCATCGGCAGCGTCCGCGCCGATGCAGCCGCGATGCTCCGGCGGATCGACCGGGATCTCCTCCCGGAGCTGGCGACGCGGCTGCAGCGCCACCGGTTCCTGCTCCGGGCACTGGCCGAGCTGGAGCGCGGGCAGGGTCCGCTCGTGGGCGCGAGCCGGGAGAACATGGCGTCGCTCCGACGCCTGGCCGAGGAACAGCGTGAGGCGCTCGACGGGCTCCTCAGCCGCCTCTCGGACGTAAACGCCGCTCTCATCGGCCTGACCCAGGAGGCCGACCAGCGCGAGCTCGTCGAGCAAGCCCGCCAGTGGGCCGAGGATCTCGGCGTGTACTGGCAGGCGACCGCCGAGGTCTTTCGCCCAGCCGACCTTGCCTCTGCCGGCACGGCACCGCGCACGCCCCGACTTTCCCCGGGCAAGAAGGATCAGTAGCGCAAGAGGACGGCTGGCACGGTCCATGCGCCTGGTAGATCGTCGGCTCACACTGCTACACCACCCAGAACCGTGGCGCCAGGACGGTCCATCTCAAGCTCGACGAGCGGAACGCAGGGAACGGCGCACGACGAACGACGTCCCTGGTTCGTAGTGCGCACGTGAGTGCGCCGTTCCCCCGGTGGTGCAAGGACTACCGGCGAACAAGATCGACGGCCGGGAACTTCTGGTGGCTCTGGAGCGTCCAAAGAGCAGAGATCAACGCCGTCTGACGGAAAGGAGAGCGTACGATGGACCTGAAGCGTGTTGCCCTGGTGATCCTCACCGTTCTGGCCGTTCTGCTGACCGCCTGCGCACCTTCGAGAGCGGTTGCGCCCCCATCGGAGAAGGCCGGCGATGCGGGCCGTTCCGGACCGGCGGTCGTCGGAGCGCCGGCGCAGCCGCCGCGGGCGCCGGCGCCTGCTGCGGGCACCGCACCCGCGGCGGCTCCCATCGCCCCTCAGCCCGGCGCCGACAGGCAGCTCGAGGACTTCGACCGCAAGATCATCTATCAGACCCAGATGGTCATGACCGTCAAGTCCGTCGGCGACGCCATCACCGGCGTGACCAACGTCGCCCAACGCTACGGCGGCTACGTGCTCAACCTCAGCTCCCGCTGGGATGGCGACAACCAGTTCGCCAGCGCCACCATTCGGGTGCCCAGCGGCGACTTCCAGGCGGCGCTGGGCGATCTTCGCCGGCTGGCCGTCAAGGTGGACCAGGAGAACACCTCCAGCCAGGACGTGACCGAGGAGTACGTCGACCTTCAGAGCCGGCTGCGAAATCTGGAGGCGACCGAGGCGCAATTCCTGGAGCTGCTCCGGCGGGCGCAGTCGATCGACGACATCCTCAAGATTCAGCAGCGCCTGACCGAGGTGCGCGGCCAGATCGAGCAGATCAAGGGGCGGCTGAACTTCATCCAGAAGCGGGCCGATCTGGCGACGATCGGCATCGAGCTCCGGCCGGAGGCGCTGGCGAAGCCCATCGACACGCGGCCGGGCTGGGACGTCGTCAAGGTCGTCGTTCGAGCCTGGGAGGCCTCGATGGTGTTCCTTCGGGGCGTCCTCGAAGTGGTCCTGACGGCGGTCGTCTTCTTCTGGTGGCTGATCCCGTTCGCGATGCTCGGCGTGTGGTTCTTCCTGAGTCGCCGCCGCCGCGCGCGGGTCGAGGCCCGGTGAGCCCAGGCGCCGGTCCATCAAGGCCTGGCCGGTGCCGTGTTCGCCCCCTCGCCATCCTGGTGCAGGAGGGGCTGAAGGAGTGTCAGCCCGTCTCCCTGGGCATTACCCTGGTCCGGGCGACGACGACATCGGCCGAGGCGAAGATCGGTGCGAGCCTGGCGATGTCGCGAGTGTCGAATGTCCTGTCGGCAACGTTGGCCGTGAACATTCCTTAGCCGAGCGGCACGAACCGCAGGCTTGTGGTGCGCACTTCCTCGGCAAGTGGCCCTTCTCCTGCGATAATGACGGTCGCAGGGCGACCGGTCAGGAAGAGCACCAGCTCCATCGGCTCGCCCCGTACAGTCGCGTCAGGCGCAGCATCGGTCGCCAGCGGCACTGGCCTGGCCCCGCCACCCACCTGGAACAGCATTCTGTCCCCATCGGAGGCCGCCAGCAGGACGCGACCGCTGTGGGCGAGGCGCTTGAGCTGGCTGGAGTAGAAACGGATGAGCGCCCAGGTAGCTCCCGGATCCGGTGGCGCCGGGCGGGGCTTGCCAAGCGGACGGCGAATGTCCTCCTGATGCACCAGCACCTCGCCGTACTCCAAGATCCGCCCCATAGCCCCGAGCAGCCGCGCCATCCGGGGGATCTCGCTCTTCCTCAGCTCCGCCACCACCCCGGCCGGACCTCCCGCCAGCTCGTCGGCGATCTTCTGCTCCATCCACCGGTTCCCCGACCGCCCGGTGAGCAGGAACCAGGGCAAGTCCCACGGGAGACGATCCCCGGAGACGACGACGTGAGCCGCAAGCTGAGCAACGGACCAGCCCTGGCACTGGCTTGGCTGCTGCCACTCCTCGTCTGAGAGCCCAGCCAGGAGGTCGACCAACCGGGCACGCTCGATCCGCAGGGCACCCAGCATGTGTTCCTTCGTGATACGCGGTTCCACTGTTCCCCTCCGCTCTTGTTCACAGCCAGCATACACGAAGCATCAGGCCGGGGCATGCCCCAAAAGATGTATCGGACGGGTTATTCCTCCTGTCCCCTACCATCTCTACCCCAGCATGTTACAATCGGCTTAGCGAGACGGTTGAACTCTGTCTTGAATCTCTGTTTGGATAATCGTGCTGTTGCCGCCCGGCCGGGCGGCAGCATAGGCCGAGCGCGCGGCGTGTCGTGTAGCGGCAGGAGGCGATTGATGGCAGACGTGATCCGAGAGCACATAGAGGTTGTGATGGGAGCGGGCGGGCCAAAGCCACGCATCGCAGGCCACCGCATCCGGGTGCAGGACGTCGTGATCTGGTACGAAAAGCTCGGCATGTCGCCCGACGAGATCGTGCATCACCATCCGACCATCACCCTGGCCGACGTTCACGCTGCCCTGGCGTACTACTGGGATCACCGGGACGACATTGAGCGCGCCATTGCGCAAGAGCACGCTCTTGTCGATGAGCTGCGCCGAAGCCACGTTGGCCCGTTGGAAGAGAAGCTAAGGCGTCGGAGACATGGTTAGAGTCCGGTTTCAGTTGGACGAACATGTCCCACACGCGGTTGCCGAGGCGCTGCGGCGTCGAGGTATTGACGTGCTCACGGCCGCCGAGGCTGGACGGCTTGGTGCGCCTGACCCTGAGCTGCGCGCTCACGCATCTGCCGCCGGGCGGGTGCTGGTCACCCACGACGCTGATTTCCTCCGGCAACATCAGCAGCACCAACATGCTGGTATCGCCTATTGTCAGCAGGGAGCGCGAACCATTGGAGAGCTTGTCGCGGGCCTGGTGTTGATCTACGAGGTGCTGGAGTCGGAGGAGATGGTCGGGCGACTCGAGTTCCTCTGAGGATCTGACCTGAAGCTAGCGACCCAGCAATCTATCGAGGAACCCCTTGCGCTGGGGTGGCGGCGTGCTCGCAGGCAGGGTATTTCTGGCTGAGGGCGCGTACGTGTAACACCAATCCCAGGCTACTGGACGCCGGTGCTCCCGCTCGATCTGTCGCGCGACGGCATGTCCCGTTTGCTGGGCATGGAGCCCACGATGCCTGTCGCATGCGATGTGGCCGCACACCAGGCATTCAACCAACTCGCTCCACGTCCCATCCACGTCGAGGCAGAGCTCGCAGACCCGAGCTTGTTTCGGACCACAGGCGCGATGATCAGAACAACGGACCAGGCCGTACTCCACCTCCAGCCGTCTCAGGTTGGCAGCAAGGGCGGCGACCAGATCGCGGGGCAGGCGCCCGCGCGCCTTCCTCTCGTTCAACAGTCTTGCAATGCCCAGTTCCAGCAGGGAAGGCGCATCCGGGTCAGCGACCAGGAACTCTCGCAAACCGGAAGCCAGAACGCGTAGTGGTAGCTCGCCCCCTCTCCATGGCTGTGACAACTCGTACGTCGGATCGGGCCGGTGGAGGAGGACCGAGCGCTCTGTTTCGAAGATCTCGACGTAGGGACGTCCTGATACGTTCTGCGTTTGGCGGATGGGGTAGTAGACGATGTACAGCGCCGTGTAGAACTCCTCTTTCACCAACGTGGATCCGATCCGCTCCTGATGGCGGAAAGCAGGGTAAAAAGAAGCCAGAAAGTACCCATAGGCACGTTGCGTGAGCGTTGACCCGCCATATCTTAGGATCTGCTGAGCGTTGACAAAGCCGACCACGCCGCGTCCCCAGACCTGGTTCTGTACTGACTCCAGCAGCGAGGGGATGCGGAGATGCTCCACTTCACGGAGGACAGCCTGTGTCTCGACTGAGGTCCGCTCGTACTCAGCGCGCTCGCGCTGGACCGCTTCCGCATACGCGCGCTCCGCTGCCGCCGCTGCTGCCAAGACTGTGCGACGGTTTGCAGCACGAGTGAGCTCTTCTGCTTTGCGAGCGGCGGCGGCCATCTGAGCTTCCCAGTCAGGCACGGTGCTCATGAACTCGCCTCTTCAGACTACCACGTCCGCCGGTAGCTCCGATCCGACAACTCCTGCGTCAGCTTTCACGGAGCCATTCGGGCAGCCTCCCCACCATTCTACCGGATGAAAGTGGGGCGGGCAAGCGGAGATGCTGAACCCTTGTTCGTCTGCTATCGACAACCGCCATCTACTGTTGTATACTGTACAGTATCGTACATTTCTCCCCACAAGCCGTGGGGCTTGTGCCACGGAGGCGGGCGATGGATGAGGCTCTACCGATGCAGAAGGTGATTGGCGCGACCGAGGTCCGAAACAGGCTGGGGGATCTCCTCAACCGCGTCCACCGACGGGAGGAGCATCTGGTGGTGGAAAAGCTCGGCATCCCGGTTGTCGCGATCATCAGCATGCAGGAATACGAGCACTTCCGGCGCCTCCTGGCCCAGGAGGCGCTGCGTACCCTGGGGCGGAAACTTGGTGCGGAAGCAAGTAGACAGGGATTGACCGAAGACCAGCTTCACGAGGAAGTGGCCCGGGCGCGGCACGAGGTTTTCCTGGAAACCTATGGCGACAAGACACCGTAGAACACTCCGGCTGATGGCCGCAAACCTCCATCTTGTTCGCGACAAGACTGACGTGCCCGTCGGTCTGGCAGCGATCAACGCTGGCGCCGACTGCTTGGTGAGCGACGACAAAGATCTCACCGCTCCCGGCCAGCCCATTCACCAGCAACTGTGCATCCTCCAGTCTGGAACGTTCCTGAACGAGGTGATGGGCTGGACGCACGAGGAGCTCGACCGGATCAAGCGGCGTGCCTGGACAGCTATGGCCGACAGGTGACGCCGAGCGTGCCTCGCGTTGAGATGTTCACGCGTGTGCCTGTAGGAAGAAGAACACCACCCCCGCCATCAGATACAGCCCGAGCAGTTGGACCCCTTCCAGCCAGTTGCTCTCTCCGTCGAAGCTGATCAGCGTGAAGACGCCGGCGGTGGCCCCGACGACGACGATCTCCAGCGGGTGGAACACCAGGTTCATCGGTCGCCCGACCACCAGGCTCAGCAGCACCAGGAGGGGCGCGACCAGCAGGGCGATCTGCGTCGACGAGCCGGCGGCGATGGCCAGCGAGACGTCCAGCTTGTTCCTGGCGGCGAACTGCACGGCGCTCAGGTGCTCGGCGACGTTGCCCACCAGCGGTACGAGGACGATGCCGACGAAGAACTCCGACAGGCCGATGGTGCGGGTGACCGACTCGATGGTGCCGACGAGGATCTCGCTGAGGACGACGGTGGCGATGGTCGCCCCCAGCAGGACGCCGACCGCCAGCGGGGCGGACCACATCCGGTGGGCGTGGACGATCTCGGTCGGCGGCATCAACTCCGAGTGGAGCTGGACCTCGCCGGCCGGCGTCAGGCTGTAGGCGATGTAGGCGCCGTAGAGCAGGAGGAGGACGACGGCGAATCCGATGCTCACCTCTTCGACGACGAAGCTGCTGGGCTCGAAGAAGGCGAAGACCGCCGGGAGGATGAGCGCGAAGAGCGCCAGGAGCATCATCGTCGAGTTGCGCCCGGCCTCACGGGAGTCGAACCGCTGAACGCCGTGGCGCCAGCCGCCGAGCAGCAGGCCCATGCCGAGGACGAGCAGGACGTTCCCGATGATGGACCCGGTGATGGACGCTTTCACGAGTGAGAGAAGCCCTTCCCGCAGGGCCGCGATGGCGATGATGAGCTCGGCGGCGTTGCCGAAGGTCGCGTTGAGCAGCCCGCCGAACTTCGGGCCGATGTGATGCGCCAGGTCCTCGGTCGACCGGCCGATCAGCCCCGCCAGCGGGATGATGCCGACGGCCGACAGCGCAAACGTCACGACGTCCGGGGCGCCGGCCAGGCGTGCGATGATGGCGGCGATGCCCGCCAGCAGGAGCGCGTAGAGCCACCGTGCCAATCCCTCTACCTCCCATTCACCATGTGCGCGGGCGTGTGCTCCATCTATGATCGCATGGTTGCCCTCAGTTGTCACGCTCACGGGTGCGAAAGAGAATTGACATTGCCCACGTGTCGGTGTATGCTTGCCCCAGTTTCGGTGCCTTGCTTCGCCGGCATCCGGCCTCCCTGGACGCTCTTGCACCTGGACAGAATGAACCGAGACGGTAGGAGGAACTCGCACATGGTGCTACAGGAACTCGGAGCGCCCCTGACCACGGAGGAAATTGCGCAGCTCCGCCAGGACTGCCTCGACCACCTCTGGATCCAAACTCGCCAGTGGAATGAGCTGGCGGAGCCCGATGGGCTGATGATCTTCACGCGGGGCCAGGGCGTGCGGGTCTACGACGCCACGGGGCGCGAGTACATCGACGCGATGTCTGGCCTGTGGGTGGTCAACGCCGGCCACGGCCGGACCGAGATCGCCGAAGCGGCCTACGAGCAGATGCAGCAGGTCACCTACATCAACACCTTCGCCTACGCGACGCCGCCGACGATCAAGCTGGCGAAGCGGGTCGCCCAGTTGACGCCTGGCGATCTGTCCCACGTCTACTTCGTCAACTCGGGCTCGGAAGCCGTCGAGACCGCCCTGAAGATGGCCCGACAGTACCACTACTTGAACGGCCAGCCGGGGCGGACCAAGTTCATCTCGCGGCGAGGGTCGTATCACGGCCAGACGATGGGGGCGCTGAGCGTCAACTTCTCCCGGATGCTCCGGCGCGCGCAGTTCGAGCCGCTGCTGCCCGGCGTCGTCCACGTCCCGAATGTGACCTGCTATCGCTGTCCCTACGAGAAGACCTACCCGTCCTGCGACGTCTTCTGTGCCCGAGCCATCGAGCAGGCCATCGAGCAGGAAGGCCCCGAAACGGTGGCGGCCATCATCGCCGAGCCGGTATCGACGGCGGCGGGAACCTATGTGCCACCGGCGGAGTACTGGCCGACCTTGCGGACGATCTGTGACAAGCATGGGATTCTGCTGATTGCCGACGAGGTGATCAACGGGTTCGGCCGGACGGGGCGCTGGTTTGCCCAGGAGCACTTCGGCGTCGTCGCAGACATCATGACGGTCGCCAAGGCGCTCGGCTCCGGGTATCTGCCGATTGCGGCAGCCATCGCTTCCGACAAGGTGTTCGACCGCTTCAAGGGAACGCGCAAGGAGGCGTTCCAGCATGGCATCACCTTTGGCGGCCATGCGGTGGCGGCGGCGGCGGCCCTCAAGAACCTGGAGATCATGGAGCGGGAGCATCTGATCCAGAACTCCGCCGAGATGGGGCGCTATCTGCTCGACTCGCTCCAGGCGCTCCGGGCCCACCCGACGGTCGGCGACGTGCGCGGCATCGGGCTGATGGCTGCGCTGGAGCTGGTCAAGGACAAGCAGACGAAGGAACGGTTCGCCGAGTCCGACGATCTCCAGAAGCGGCTGACGACGCACTTGCTCAAGCGAGGCATTCTGACCCGGGCCGGTGACATCATTCAGTTGGCGCCGCCGCTCTGCGCAACGAAGGCCGACATCGACGAGCTCGTCGCCGCCGTCGACGGTGCGATCGGGGTGGTGGAGCAGGAGTTGGGCATCACTCCATAGTAGGACGCCGCGCCCCCGGATGAGAACGAACCAGGGAGGGTGCTAGTCGATGGCTACCCAGTCGGTAGGTCGTGTTGCCGCCAGGACAGCCGATCCGCTCGCCGCTCGCGCACCGCGGACCTTCTGGGGCGATGCCTGGCGTCGCTTCCGCAAACAGAAGACGTCGCTGGTGGGACTGGTGATCGTCACCGCCGTCATCCTCATGGGCATCTTTGCCCCTGTGCTGGCGCCGGCCGATCCCGATTGGATTCCGGGCACCGGCCTGCGCATGGGCCAGCCGGTGCCGCCGGGCACGCCCGGCTTCCCCCTCGGCGCCGACGTGGTCGGTCGGGATGTCCTGAGCCGGATCATTTTCGGGGCGCGCGTGTCGCTCATGGTGGCGACCATCGCCAACGTGTTCGCGCTGATGCTGGGGTTCGTCGTCGGGTCGGTGTCCGCCTTCTTCGGCGGGATCATCGAGACGATCCTCATGCGGCTCACCGAGATGCTGCTGAGCATCCCGGGGCTGCTGCTGGCGCTGGCGCTCAGTGCTTTCCTCTCGCCCAGCCTCGGCATGGTGATCGTCGTGATCACGGCGATCTACTGGACGTATCTCGCGCGTATCGTTCACGGCCAGGTGCGCTCCATCAAGGAGAAGGACTTCATCGAAGCCGCCTACTGCATCGGCTGCACGCGCATGCGCATTCTCTTTCGCCACGTCATTCCGCAACTGCTCGGCATCGCCATCGTATACTCGTCGCTGAGCGCCGCCAACATGATCCTGACGGAGTCCACCTTGTCGTTCCTCGGCATCGGCGTCCGCCCGCCGACGCCCTCCTGGGGCCAGATGCTCAGCATGGGGCCGCAGGCGTTCCTCGTGGCTCCGTGGATCGTCATCTTCCCCGGCATCATGGTCATGGTGACGGTCTTCGGCTTCAACCTCGTCGGCGATGGCCTGCGAGACGCGCTCGACCCGCGCAGTTGGAAGTAAGCGACAGTGGCAACAGCTCGAAAGTGACTGGAAGGGAGATGCATCCGTGACCCGATACATCATCCGCCGGCTCCTGTTTCTCTTTCTCGTTCTGTTCGGCGTGGCGACTTTCGTCTTCCTGCTGACCTTCATCGTCCCGTCCGATCCGGCGCTGGCCGTTGCGGGCGAGCGGGCGAACACCGAGACGATCATGAGCATCCGGAAAGCCATGGGGCTGGACCAGCCGATCTACGTGCAGTACTTCCGCCATATGATCAAGGTGGTCCAGCTCGACCTCGGCCACTCGTACATCCGGAACACGCCGGTGACCGAGCTGATCCTCAACCGGTTCCCGGCCACGCTCCAGCTCGCGCTCGCCGGTGTGCTGATGTCGACCTCCATCGGCCTGACGCTGGGCATCCTGGCCGCGCTGCACGCCGGCAGCCCGCTCGATCGGATCTTCACGCTCATGCTGGTCCTGGGGCTGTCGTCGCCGGGGTTCTGGACGGGGCTGCTCTTGCTCTACTTCTTGGCCTTCCTGATCCCGATCTTTCCCCTCGGCGGCTATGGCCAACCCATTCAGATCGTGCTGCCGGCCCTCACCCTCGGGTTGGTCGGCGCTGCCTGGTATGGCCGGATGATCCGCTCCTCGATGCTGGAGATCCTGAGCTCAGACTACATTCGGACGGCCCGGGCCAAGGGCCTTCCCTACTGGCACGTGGTCTTCCGCCACGCCGTTCGGAACGCCATCGGTCCGGCCATCACGATGATCGGCCTCGATCTCGGCGCCTACCTGGGCGGAGTCATCGCGATCGAGCAGGTGTTTGCCTGGCCGGGCGTCGGCTCGCAGGCGTTCACCGCGATGACCGACCTCGACCGACCGCTCATCGTCGGCACCGTACTCTTTGGCAGCTTCTTCATCGCCTCGCTCAGCCTCGTCGTGGACGTCGCCTATGGCCTCGTCGACCCGCGGATCAAGTACTCCTGATCGGGTGAGCGATCATGGCCCGCGTGCGCACATACGAAACGCCAACCGTGATGAAGCACGGCCTTGGCGCCGTCGACGAGCTGGCGGGCGAGGTCAGGCGGCTGGGGATCCGCCGTCCGCTCGTGGTGACGGACAAGGGGATTGTGCAAAGTGGCCTCGCTGCCAGGGCGACTGAGGTGCTCGACCGGGGCGGCGTCGAGCACCGGGTGTTCGCGGGGGTTGTCCCCAACCCGGCGGTCGAGCTGATCGGGATTGGCAGCGAAGTTTATCGGACTGAGCGCTGCGACGGCCTGATCGCCATCGGCGGAGGCAGCTCGATCGATACGGCGAAGGCGGTCGGCGTGGAGGCCGTCCACGGCGGCCGCTCGATCATCAACTTCGAGTACGGGCGCGACCCCCTCGATCGGCGGATTCCGCCGCTGATCGCTATCCCTACCACTGCGGGCACCGGGAGTGAAGTCACCCTCTGGGCGGTCATCACCGATCCGCAGCGCAGGATCAAGTTCAACGTCGGCGGGCCGGAGATCGCCGCCCATGTTGCGCTGGTCGACCCGTTGCTTCACCTCGGCCTGCCGGCGCACCTGACGGCCAGCACGGGCATGGACGCCTTTACCCATGCGGTCGAGTGCTTCACCTGCGCCTACGCGCAGCCCCAGACGGACGCTTTCGCGCTGCTCGCGATCGAGTACCTGAGCCGCTTCCTGCGCGTCGCCTACGCCCAGGGCCAGAACGTCGAGGCTCGATACCGGTGCGCGATGGGAGCGATGCTCGCCGGCCTCTCCTACGGCAGCGAGAGCGCCGGCGCCGTTCACGCGATGAGCCAGACGGCGGGCGGCTACTACGACGTGCCGCACGGCGTCCTGACCGCCGCCATCCTCCCCTGGGTGATGGAATACAACTGGATGGGCGAGCCGGAGAAGTTCGCGCGGATCGCGCTGGCGATGGGGGAGGACATCCGCGGCCTCTCCCTTGAAGCCGCTGCCCAGCGGGCGGTTGCCGCCGTCTGGCGCCTGGTCGACGACCTCCAGATCCCCAGCCTCGGCGAGATCGGCATCCGCGACGCGGACGTTCCCGAGCTCGCCCGCCTTGCCTTCGAGGACCCGCAGACCATCGGCAACCCTCGCGACCTCGACCTCGGCGCCTATGAGCGGATCTACCGCCGGGCGCTGGAGAACGCGCGGCCGCGGTGATGGGGCGTGCGTCATGCGTCATGGGTTGACGCTGGTGGTACTCAACCTGGGGGTCAGGCGGTCTGCGTAAGGATTGACCAGACGACCAACCGGTGTTTTCGGCGTCTTCCTTGGCGCTCTTGGCGTCTTGGCGGTTTGTTGTCTGTCGGCACCGCTCCAGTAGTCGGCGCGCCGGC
>JACQGW010000294.1 GCA_016199325.1 Chloroflexota bacterium | reverse complement strand
TGGGCATGTTTCAAATTCGGCAGGAAATCGGTTGACACTCTGGAGGGCCGCCCCGACTGCTGGCAAGGCGGGGAAATAACGAGGCGCTGCAAAGTGTCAAGCGGTTTCTGAAACATGCCCAAATGTGGGGGGTATTTGGTAAGCGCGCTTTCCAAACGCGGGGGCTGGGTTGACCATCCGGAATCGCCAGGGTATACTGGTCCTATCGAACAACTGGATATGGGCTCGCACCGCTAGGGGAGCTGCTCGCTGAGATTGCCGGGGGAATGGGCAAACCATTGCTCCGGCCGACCCTCAGGACCTGAACCGGGTAATGCCGGCGGAGGAAAGCGGACGACGACGGCGACGATCGGATCGGCGCCCTTCCCGGCGGGAGGGCGCCGTTTTCCTTGTCTGGAGGGCACCCGTGAACGACGACAGCCTCGTCATCGCCGGCCGCACGTTCCGCTCCCGCCTGATGGTCGGAACCGGCAAGTACCGCTCCGTTGAGGAGCAGAACGCCGCCATCGAGGCCTCAGGCGCCGAGATCATCACCGTCGCCCTGCGCCGTCTCGACCTCGACGACCCGACCAAGAAGACCCTCCTCGACTCCATCGACTGGAGCAGGTACACCATCCTGCCGAACACCGCCGGTTGCCGGACCGCCGACGAGGCGATTCGGATCGCCCGGCTGGCCCGCTCGATGGGGCTCTCCGACTGGGTCAAGCTGGAGGTCATCCCCGACGCCAAGTACCTGCTGCCCGACCCCATCGGCACGCTGGAGGCCGCCAAACGGCTCGTGGCCGAGGGGTTCGTCGTCCTGCCGTACATCAACGACGACCCGGTTCTGGCGAAGCAGCTCGAAGAGGTCGGCACGGCCACGGTGATGCCGCTGGCGTCGCCCATTGGCTCCGGCCAGGGCATGGTCAACTTCGAGCAGATCCGGATCATCGTCGAGCAGGCCCGGGTGCCGGTCGTCGTCGACGCCGGCATCGGCGCGCCGTCCGACGCCGCGCTGGCGATGGAGATCGGCGCAGACGCCTGCCTGGTCAACAGCGCCATCGCGCTGGCGGCAGATTCGGCGCTGATGGGCGAGGCGATCCGGCTCGGCGTCGAGGCCGGCCGCAAGGCGTTCCTGGCCGGCCGGATGGCAAAGCGGTCCTACGCCTCGGCGTCGAGCCCGACCGAGGGCGTTCTCCGGTGAGCCTGGCCCGGCCCGCCCTCTGTCTCGTCACCGATCGGCGCATCTGCGTGCCGGCGGACCTGGCGGCGGCCGTCGAGCAAGCGGTGAGCGGCGGTGTGACGCTGGTGCAGGTCCGCGAGAAAGACCTGCCGGCAGGCGAGCTCTGCGAGCTCGTCGCGCGGGTGCTGGCGGCGGTGGCCGGCCGGGCGCGCGTGGTTGTCAGCGACCGGCTCGACGTCGCGCTGGCGGTCGGCGCCGACGGCGTCCACCTACCGGGCAGCGGGCTGCCCGTCGAGGCGGCCCGACGGCTGACCCCATCGGGGTTCTTGATCGGCCGGTCCGTTCACCGGCCGGAGGAGGCCGCTGCGGCCGAGCATGCCGGGGCCGACTACGTCGTGCTCGGAACGATCTTCACGACGGCGTCGAAGCCTGGGCTGGCGCCGGCTGGTCCCGGGCTGATCGCGGCGACGCGCGCCCTCTGCCGCCTGCCGATCCTCGCCATCGGCGGGATCACGGCGGCGAACGCGGGCGACGCCATCGCGGCCGGCGCCGACGGCGTCGCCGCCATCTCGGCTATTCTTGCCGACGCCGATCCGGCCGGAGCCGCAGCCCGGCTGGCGGCGGCGCTGGGGAGCAAACGATGATTGCGCTGACGATCAACGGGAAGGAGCGCACGCTGCCGGCCGAGACGCCACTGCCGGACTACCTGGCCCAGATCGGCGTCAACCCGCTGGCCGTCGCCGTCGAGCACAACGGCGACGTCATCCACCGTGAGCGGTACGCCGACGTCATCCTGCGCGCCGGCGATCGCGTCGAGATCCTCCGCATGATTGGCGGGGGCTGAAACGAGTGATGAGTGATGAGTGATGAGTAACGGAGGGCGAATTGGCGATCCCTACGCTGTTGGTCTTCGCCGGTGGTCTGGGCGACGAAGGGCCGGAGCGGCTCGTGCGTGTCGCCCAGGAGGCGGCAACGCTCGACCTGCTCGACCGAGCCATCGCCTCGGGCGGTTTCGATCGTGTCATCCTGGCGACCGACTCGGGGGACCTGGCGGCGATGGCGCCGGCGGGCGTGGTCGTCGAGGTCGGCGGCACGCCGTTCCACTTCGGCCGCAGCCTGCGCGCGCTCGTCGAGCGCCACCGGATCAGCCACCCCTTCTACTTCGGCGGCGCCAGCGCGCCGCTCATGCCGGCCCAGGACTTGGCTGCGCTGGCGGCCAGGGCCGGCCAGCTCGACCGGCGGGCCATCGCCAACAACCTCTTCTCCTGTGACTGGATCGGGTTCGCGCCGCCCAGCGCGCTCGCGACGATCCCTCTGCCCGAGCAGGACAACCCTCTCGGGCTCCTGCTTCGGGACCAGGCCGGCTATGAGGTCGTGACGCCACCGCGGTCGGCGGCGACGCTGTTCGACATCGACACGCCGACCGATCTGCTCATCCTCGCCAACCACCCGGCGGCCGGGCCGCGCGCGCGGGCTGCCGTCGTCGCGATGGGGCTGGACGATCAGCGCCTGCGCGCCGCCATGGCGGTCATGACCGACTACCGGGCCGAGCTGCTCGTCGCCGGGCGGGTCGGCAGTCCCATCTGGGCCTATCTCGAAGCGGAGACGGCCTGCCGGGTCCGCCTGTTCTCAGAGGAGCGAGGCATGCGGTCGCACGGGCGGGAGGCGCGCGGCGAGGCGCGGACGATCCTCGGTCACTACCTCGCGGCCGTCGGTCCTGAGCGCTTCTTCGAGAGCCTGGCCGAGCTCGGCAACGCCGCGCTGATCGACACCCGCGTCCTCTTCCACCACTTCCACCTCGACCTCTCGGCCGCCGACCGCTTCAACTCCGACCTGGGCCGCCCGGACGAGATCGAGAACCCTTTCGTGCGCGCCTTCACCAGGGCGGCGCTGGCAGCGCCGATCCCCGTCGTCCTCGGCGGCCACTCCCTCGTCGCCGGTGGCCTCTGGGCAGCCGTCGAAGGGGCATGGTGGCGAAAAGATCCCCCTACTCTTGATGCGTGTACATCAGGTCGCTGAGCGTCGCCAGCAGCACCCGGGCCTCGTCGTAGTCGCGGCGCTGGCGGGCTCGCTCGAGGTCCCCGGCGAGGGCGAGCAGTCCCTCGGCGGCATCGGCCAGGCCGTCTGCTTCCAGGCGGGTCATTAGCCGCTCGGCCCGCCGGAGCACGGCGTCGATCTCACGCTCCAGTCGCCGGTCGACGGCCGCGAGCTTCTCCTTGCTCGCCGCCTTCTCCGCCTCGGTCAGTCGCTCGCGGGTGGCCGTAACCTTGATCCCTTCCGAGCGGTTCGCCTTCCGGTCGATGGCCGACACCTGGACGATGCCGTTGACGTCGTAGTCGAAGCGGACGATGACCTCGCGATTCTTGCCCGACGGAGCCGGCGAGATGCCCTGGAACAGGAACTCGCCCAGTTGCGTATTCCGCGAGGCCACCGACTCCTCGCCCTGGAAGACCTTGATGCGCACGCGGTCCTGCTCCGGGGTCAGCGTGTAGAACGAGTCGGCCTTGGAGCACGGAACCGTCGTGTTCCGGGGAATCAGAACGGTGTACCGGTCGGTCAACAGGTGGCCCAGGACGACGTTCACCGTCTCGATGCCGAGGGAGTGCGGCGCCACGTCGACGAGCACCGCCTCAATCGGCTCTCCCTCTATGATCGCCGCCTGGATGGCCGCGCCAAGCGCGACGGCTTCGTCGGGATGGACCTCGGCGTGGGGCTCCTGGCCGAGATGCAGGGCGAGCATCTGGCGAACCAGCGGGATGCGCGTCGAGCCGCCGACCAACAGCAGCTTCTCGATATCCTTCGGCCGCAGCCCGGCGTCTTTCATCGCGCGATCGACCGACTCCATCGTCGAGTGGATCAGCGGCCGGATCATGTTCTCGAAGTCGTCGCGTGAGAGCTCGACGTCCAGATGGAGCGGCCTGAGCTCCTGGCGGACGATGTACTCCTCGGTGATACGAGCGTACGGGAAATCGGAGAGCGTGATCTTTGCCCGCTCGGCGGCCCGGGTGAGCCGGGCCAGCGCCCGCCGGTCCTGTCGCAGGTCGATGCCGTGCTCCGCCTGGAACAGATTGGCGACGTGCTGGACGATCAGCTCATCGAAGTCGTCGCCGCCCAGATGCGTGTTGCCGTGGGAGGCGCGCACCTCGATGACCCCCTGGCTCAGATCGACGACCGAGACGTCGAAGGTGCCGCCACCCAGGTCGTAGACGGTGACCTTCTGGTCGTCCTGCCGATTGAGCCCGTAGGCCAGCGCCGCCGCCGTCGGCTCGTTGATAATACGGGCGACCTCGAAGCCGGCGATCTCGCCGGCATCTTTCGTCGCCTGGCGCGCCGCGTCGGTGAAGTAGGCCGGCACGGTGATGACCGCCCGCTCGACCTGCCGGCCGAGATCGCGCTCGGCCATCTGCTTCAGCTTGCGCAGGATGAAGGCCGAGATCTCCGGCGGCGAATACTCGTGGCCGGCCAGCGTCACCTTCTCACCGCTGCCCATCTTCCGCTTGATCGACCTGACGGTGTTCTCAGGCTCCAGGACGTACTGGTTGCGCGCCGGCGTCCCGACGAGCAGCTCGCCCTGGGACGAGAAGCCGACGACCGATGGGATCAGCCGCTCCCCCTTGTCGTCGATGATGCGGGGCCGCCCCTGCTCGACCGTTGCGACGAGCGAGTAGGTCGTCCCCAGATCGATACCAACAATCTTACTCACTAATTCCTCCACGAGCGACGACGACCTCAGCGTGTCGCAGAACTCGGTCACCCAGCGTGAAGCCGCGCAATTCCTCACTCACGATCGTGCCATCCGGTGCCTTGCCATCCGACTCGACCGCCACGGCGATGTGCCGGTTGGGGTCGAAGATCTCGCCGGTCGTCGCGATCGGCCGGACGTCCTCGCGCTCGAGCAGCGCGAGCAGCCTGCGCTCCACCAGCAGCAGGCCATCCAGCCACGACGCCAGCGCGGCATCGTGTGTTCTGGACCTGGGTGGCGCCGGCGTCGGCGGGACCGGTGGCGCCGGCGGCGGCGGCGCGCCGCGCAGCCAGTCCAGGAGCGAGGGCCGAGGGGGCTCGGGCGAGGGCCGAGGGAGCTCGGGGGCTGGCGGCATCCGGAGCTCCGACCGGAGATCACGCGCCGCTCGGATGCTCTCGGCGAGCGCGTCGGCCACCGGCAGCAGGTCCTTGACCAGGCCGAGCCGGATCTGGTCCTCCAGCCGCGCCAGCACCTGCCGAGCCTCGTCGGCCTCTCGCTCACGCAGCTCGAGGTGCTCGCGCCAGGCGCCGGCCAGCTCGTCCAGGGTCTCGCTATGTCCGTCGAGGAGCGTGGTCGCCCGGAACTGCTCGCGGCCCAGCTTGCCCACCTCGCGCCCAACGCCGTCGATCTGCTCGGCGAGCGTCGCCTGGCTCTGCGCCAGGTCCTCCCGGATCGCCGCTGCACTGGTCGCCAGATCGCTGCTCAGCGCAGATCGGCTGGCGGCAAGCTCGGTCTTGATAGCGTTCCCGGTGCCGGCGAGGGCACTCTGAATCGCTGCGCTGGCGGCCGCCAGCCGCTCGGCCAGCTCGGCCAGTCCCTCACGGCTCCTGGTCTCGCCCGCCGCCACCAGGCTGCCGAGCGCGGACAGCTCCTGTTCGAGGCGACCGCGGTCGGCCAGGAACTCGACCAGGACCGTCGGCGGTCGGCTCGGCGGTGTTGGCGGCGGGCTCGGTGCAAATCGCTGCGCAATTCGTTCGAAGAGATTCATCGTCGCTCTTTTTGTCTTGAGTAGTCGCTTTCTTGTCTTGAAAAAGCCTGGGGCCTCAGGCGCCGAGCAGCTCGTCTTCCTTGATTGGTGTCAGGTCTTCTGAAAAATCGGTTCGGGACAGCTCTGAGGCGCTCAGTTCGACTGCCAGCCAGACCGCAGCCGCGTCGAAATCGCGCCCGCCGGCCAGCCTGGCGATCAGGTCCAGGTCCACCTCGGCCACCGTTTCGTCGAACGCCAGCAACGCCAGCTCGGCCCGCCGGAGGGGCGAGCGGAGCGTTTCGTAGGCCGTTCGGATGCGCTTGAACTCCTCGGGATGCGCCTCGGGCGGATACTGCCGGACGAGCCGGAAGTACGCCCTGCGCACGTCCTCGGCGGTGGCGCTTCGGTCCACTCCCAGGACAGCATACGGGTCGTCGGTCATCGTCCTCTTCCTCCCGCCTGCTCGTCGCCAAAGGGCCCGCCGCCCATGACCTCCCGGAATCTCTCGATCGTCGACCGGACGCGGTTGAGCAGCTTGCGATCACCCAGCGCTATCGCTATCGCTTCGGTCGCCAGCAGCCTCTGGAAGTCCGCATCGGGGCCTTCGTCCTCTCCCGTCTTTGCCATGGCCAGGTAGGCTCGGGCCATCACATTTGTGGGATCGAGCTCTAGCGCGCGCTCCAGGTACGGCACTGCCTCGTCCACGCGGCCCAGATCCGTGAGCATCTGCCCGACCAGAGTCAGCACGTTCGGTTCTCGCCCCTTGAGCACCTTCTTGAGGTATGGCTCGGCCCTGGCGGGGTCGCCCCAGTGGAGGTAGGCCAAGGCAATCGACGCCTGGATGTGGGGGCCTCGGCTGAAGCGGAGCGCCTGCTTGAAGAGCTTCTCCGCCTCCTTCTGGAATCCGCGCTTCAGATACTCCGAGCCGATCTGGATCGGCTTCGCCGGATCGCCCGGATGGAGCTTCAGCACGCGTCCGAACGCAGCCTCGGCCCCGTCAAGCCGGCCGAGCTCCAGGTAGAGGGCAGCCATACACTCGAAATGCTCCGAATCGCTCGGATCGAGCTCGACGGCGCGCTCGTACTCGGCGATGGCGCGCTCCTTCAGTCCGGAGTCTGCCAGTTGATGCGCACGTCCGTGGTGGGTGCTGGCCAGCGTCTTCCTGATCGCCGGGTTCTGGGGGTCCAGCGCGAGCGCCTGTTCCATGTAGGCTTGCGCCTGCCGATCGTCGCCTTTGAGATCGTAGGCCGCCCCCAGGTCGAGCAGGACCTTGACGTCGTTCGGGCGTGCGGCGAGAACGCGCCGGAGGTGCTCGATGGCGGCGCTGTGCTGCTCATTTGCCAGATAGAGCTCGGCCGCCCGCAACCGCAGGTCGACGTCGCCGGTGTCGAAGTTGAGCGCCTGCTCGATGGTTCGGGCGGCGGCGTTCAGCTCGCCTGCCGCCTCATGCGTGCCGGCAAGGTGGCGATAGGCGACGTTGAGCCGCTGGCGCAGCTCGGCGGCGGCGGCGTCATCCTGGCGGCGGGCGCTCTGGAGCTCCTTCCTCCACTGGCGGATCAGCGCTTCCCATCGAGCGCCGGCCGACTGCCACTGTTCCAGCCGCTCCTCGGCCAGCGCCAGATTCCGCACGATCCGACTGTTATCCGGCTGGATCGCCAGCGCGGCGTGCCAGTGCCTGGCGGCGGTGGCGAAGTCGCCGCGGCGGGCAGCCTGCGTGCCGAGCACATCCTGCAGGTGTCCCAGGCAGCGGCGAGCGTCCTCCTGATCGGGCTCGGCCCGGAGCGAACGCTCCAGCGCCGAGAGCGCCTCCCCGCTGCGCTCGGCCAGCACCAGCTCGACCGCCAGCCTGCGGCCGACGTCGGCGAAGGCATGCCGCAAGGCCGGGTCCTCCGGCACCTCCAGGCCGGACAGCACCCTCAGGGCGCCGGACAGATCGCCCGTTCGCACCTGTGCGGCGGTACGTGCCAGCACCGCCGCCTGGCGGGCAACCTGGCCGATGGGCTGCCGGCTCCGAAGGACTCGCCCCAGGGCGGTCTGTGCCGCCTCAAGCTGGCCGGCGGCGAGCTGAGCGAGCCCCAGCGCCAGGCTGGCCAGCAGCGATGGCGTCTTCCGCGCCGCGAGCGCGCCGATGGCCGCCGCCGTGTCATCCGTCCGGAGATCGGCGAGCGCCCGCAGGCGCATCGCCACTTCGTCACGCGGCGGTGCGTCCTTGAAAAGATCCCGGACGCGCGGCGCGGTGGAAGGATCGGCCAGGAGCGCGAGGGCCAGATGGCGGCCGATCCGGGCGTCGGCGGGGGCCAGGCGGTGGGCCTCTTCGTAGGCTGCCAGTGCCCGCCGAAGCTGCCCCTGCCGGTGGTAGGCCAGACCGAGGTGGAACTGGTAGACGGCTCGCGAGGGAGCCAGCGCGATGGCTTCCTGGAGATCCTGGGCGCGGCGGGCCTGGTTCGTCGTCGCCAGCGCCCGGCGGAAGATGGCCTCCGCCAGGGCGCCGGCCACGCCGGCCGGCGCGCCGCTTCGCCGGGCCTGCTGCCAGGTCTGGATCGCCGTCGTATAGTCGCCGCGCCGGAACGCCTCGAGCCCGCGGCGAACCGCCGTCTCGGGCGTGGCTGCGGCCGGCGCTCCGCCCTTCGCCTGAACCGTCGATACCGGTTTGAACTGGGGCTTCTTCTTCTGCTTCGCCATAGCCGTTAAGTATACATTAATCGACTGCCCTTTTGCCTACCAACTGCGCAGCTCGCGCAGCTCCCGCCGGGACTGCTGGCCGGAGGCGTCGACCAGGTAACGGATCTGGCAGGCAGCCTCGATCATGCAGGTGATGTGATAGGCGTCTTCGAGCAGGTTGGCAATCGCCCAGGTGCCGTGGCCGCGCACGGTGATGCCCTTGTAGGAACGCAGCGCCTGGGACACCCGCTCCTCGAGCTCCTTCGAGCCGCTCGTCCGGTCGACGGCGACGGCGGGGATCTTCTTCAGAACGTACTCGCCGTCTTCGTCGATGGGCAGGATCTCGTCGTAGAGAAGCGAGCAGACCGTGCTGAACGGCGGGTGGGCGTGGACGATTGCCAGCGCCGAGGTCGCCCGATAGATCGCCCGATGCACATACGATTCGGTCGAAGCGAGGTAGATGTTGGCGCTCTCGCCGACCACCGACAGCTCGACCACGTCGTCGCGCCCGATCTCATCCGAAGCAGCGCCACGCCGCTTGACGAAGATCCGGTTGCCCACGCGGATGGACAGATTGCCACTGTGGGAGCCCATGTACCCCTTGGCGTCGAGCTTACGCGTGTACCGGGCGATCTCTTCCCAGGGTTCCATCCAACACTCCGACCAGACCCAGTTCCGCGAGCTTCGCAGGCGTCGGCACGCCGGCCCGCGTCCAGCCCCGCACGTCGTAGTACTCGTCAAGCATCGACGCCAGCTCGACCACCTGTCCCCTGGACCCGCCGGCGGCCAGCGGCTCGGCGAGCAGCCGGCGGGGCAGCGTGTCGTCGGCGCGGGTGAAGCCGGCAGCCAGGTTGAAGAGCCGCTCGAGGTTCCAGATCCGTTCGCCAATGACGAGCAGATCCTCGGGGCGGTAGGCCACGCCGGTCACCGCCGCCAGTTGGCGCGCAAAGTGGCTTTCGTTGACCGCGCTCTCAACAAACCGGCACTCCACGAGACTATCCATCGCCGCGTTCAGATCCTGCTGGCGCACGCAGAGCCCTGCCTTGTTGTCGCACGAGAGCCGATCGATCCTCTTGGGCAGGCCAAGGACTTCGTAGCCGATCATGTAGGCCCGGAGATGGCAGCCGCCGCGGTTGGAGGTGGCGTAGGCCAGACCCATGCCCTTGGCACCACGGGGGTCGTACGCCGGCAGCTCCAGCCCCTTGACGTGCATAGCAACGTCCGGGAGGCCGTATCGCTCGGCCAGCCGCCGCGCCCCATCGGCCAGCTCGTCGCCCAGGCCCTCGCGGTAGCCGGTCTGGCGGACCAGCTCCCGGACGCGGCCCGCATCACCCCAGCCGATCGGCTCGTCGAGGAGCCCTCGTTCGGAGATCTCCATTGCACAGGCGATCGTCACCCCCAGCGAGATGGTGTCCATCCCCAGACGGTTGCAGTCGTAGCCGATCTCGGCGATCTGCTCCAGGCTGTCGACCAGGCACATCGGGCCGAAGGCGTAGATGGTCTCGAACTCCGGACCTTCGCCGCGGGCGCTGGCCGTCGCCGTCTCGCGGCCGCAGGCGATGGGACAGGCAAAGCACGGCCGCTTTCTAACGAGGATCTGCTCGGTGAGCGACTCGCCGCCCACCTGTTCGGCGGCCTCGAAGGTGCCGCGCTGGTAGTTCCGCGTCCCGAGCAAGCCAAAGGCGTTCATGATGTTGAGCAAGCCGGCCGTGCCGTACTCGGGCATGGCCTTGCTGGTGACGGGGTTCTGGGCCAGCTTCCGCTGGGCCTCCTTGACGAGGAAGCCGAAGGCCGCGCGGTCCGCAATCTCCAGCTTCCTCGAGCCGTCGACGACGATCGCCTTCAGCCGCTTGCTCCCCATGACGGCGCCAACGCCGCCGCGTCCCGCTGCCCGATGGTAGTCGTTCATGATGGCTGCGACGCGCACGAGCCGCTCGCCGGCGGGACCGATGCAGGCCACTCTGGCCGGCTTGCCATGCCGCTCGCGGAGCCGGTCGGTGGTCTCGTGAACGTCCAGCCCCCAGAGGTCGCGGGCGTCGCGGACCTCGATCCGGTCCTCGTCGACGAACAGGTAGACCGGGGACGGGGCAGCGCCTTCGAGGATCATCGCGTCCAGGCCGCACGCTTTGAACTGTGGCCCCCAGAATCCGCCGGAGTTGGCGTCGAAGATCGTCCCGGTCAACGGCGATCTCGTCACCACGCTGAACCGCCCGGCCGTCGGCGCGGCGCTACCGGTCAGTGGGCCCACGGCGATGACCAGTTTGTTGTCGGGCGAGAGGGGGGCGACCGTCGGATCGCAGCGGTCCGCCAGCAGCTTGACGCCCAGGCCTCGGCCGCCCAGATAGGTGCGCAGGACCGTTTCCTCGGCGGGTTCACGCACCACAGCGCCCTGCGTCAGGTTCACGGTCGCGACCTGCCCCATCCATCCGTTCATGAGCAGCCTTCAGTGGTCAGCCATCAGCAGGCGGCGGATCGCCCCGGTCCCGCGCCCGTCGAAAGCCACGTTTCAGCAGCCAATCATAGCAGAAGATGGCCCAGGATGAAAACGCGGCGTATGAGCAGCGCGCGAGGCGAAGGGGAGTGGGGAGCCGGATTGCGGCAGACGGCCGCCTACTTGATCAAGCCGAGCTCCACAGCCAGATCGTAGACCAGTGGCGCCAGCGCCAGGATGGCGAGCAGGGCAATGGTCGAAGCGGCGCGGTTCCAAACGTGCAAGCGTCCCATCAGAGCCCCCCATGTACCGATGGACTCACTATCATTATACTACAACAGGCCCGGCCGCCAATGGTTACGATTTGTGGATAAATACCATCACGGGTTTCTGGTTTCTGGTTTGAGGTTGGAATCGGGCCACTTTGAACGATGAACCGCAGACCGCAGACCAAAGGCCGACAAACCCCCGCCGGGCGCCGGGCCGGGCGTTGACAGGCGGATCCTCCCATGATATAGTTGAGCCTGCCAGTACACTTTCTCAGGAAAACCGTTAGGATCCTCCGTGAAGCTCTCGATGCGGTCCGACTATGGTATTCGGGCGCTCGTCGACCTTGCCCAGCGCTACGGCACGCCGTCGGTGCGATCGTGCGAGATCGCCGAACGTCAGGGGGTTGACGAGCAGTACCTCGACCAGGTCTTGAACGCCTTGCGCAAGGGCGGCCTGGTGAAGAGCGTCCGCGGGCCACGCGGCGGCCACAGCCTGGCTCGCCCTCCCGAAGCGATCACCATTGCCGAGGTGGTGACCATCCTCGACGGCTCTATCGTTCCGTTGAACTGCCTGGTCGACTCGTCGTCCTGTGACCGATCGTTTCATTGCGCGCAGCAGGAGGTCTGGCGTGAGGTGGCGAGCAGCATTCAGTCGTACCTGACCGGCGTGACGATTGCGCAGTTGGCCGGGCGTCAGGCGAGGCTGGAGAATCGAGAGGCGTATGCCATCTGATCCGATGCGATCGGCAAGCCGCGTCGTCGAGAATGTCCTCGGCCTGATCGGCGAGACGCCGCTGGTCCGCCTCCATCGCGTCGTACCCGCCGGCAGCGCCACGATCCTCGGCAAGCTCGAAGCGCGCAACCCCGGTGGATCCGTCAAGGATCGCATCGCGCTGGCGATGATCGAAGAGGCCGAACGCCAGGGCAAGCTGCAGCCGGGCGTGACCATCGTCGAGCCGACCAGCGGGAACACCGGTATTGGGCTGGCGATGGTGGCAGCCGTCAAGGGCTACCGGCTGATTCTGACGATGCCCGAGGATATGAGCCTGGAGCGCCGCCGCCTCCTGACGCGCTTCGGCGCCGAGGTCGTCCTGACACCGGCCATCGAGGGGATGACCGGCGCCGTCTTTGCCGCTCAAGAGCTCGTCGCCCAGCATCCCGACTACTTCATACCCCAGCAATTCACGAACCCGGCGAACCCGGCGGTCCATCGTGCGACGACCGCCCGCGAGATCCTCGCCGCGACCGGCGGCCGCGTCGACGCCTTTGTCGCGGGCGTCGGCACCGGGGGGACGATCACTGGCGTTGGCGAAGTGTTGAAAGAAGCCGTGCCGAATGTGCTCGTCGTCGGCGTCGAGCCGGCGCGGTCGCCGGTGCTGGCCGGCGGCAAGGCCCGGCCCCACGGCATCCAGGGCATCGGCGCCAGCTTCGTCCCTTCGGTCCTGAACCAGGCGATCGTCGACGAGCTGGTCCACGTCCGAGATGAGGAGGCCTACGAGATGGCCGGCCGCCTGGCCCGCGAGGAGGGGCTGCTCGTCGGCATCTCGGCCGGCGCCAACGTCCACGCCGCGCTCCAGATCGCCCGGCGGCTCGGCGCTGCCGCGACCGTCGTCACCATTCTGCCGGATACCGGCGAACGATACTTGAGCCTGAACCTGTGACAACCCAGAAGGAATCAACGAGAACAGCGGCGAAGGAAGAAGCGATGGCAGTCAGCGTCTACATCCCAACGCCCTTTCGGCAACTGACGGGCAATCAGAACCGGGTCGAGGTCGAAGCCGTCGACATCGCCGACCTGCTGAACAGGCTCGACGAGCGGTTCCCCGGCATGAAACGCCGGGTCACGGACGAGCACGGCCTGGTGTACCGGTTTGTCAATATCTACGTCAACGACACCGAGATCGGCGACCTCGGCGGGATCGAGACGCCGCTCAAGCCCGGGGATCAGGTCGCCGTCATTCCGGCGATGGCCGGCGGCGCCGTGGCCTTCACGGCCGAGCAGGTCACCCGGTACAGTCGACACCTCATCCTGCCCGAGATCGGCGGAACCGGCCAGCGCAGGTTGCTCGGGTCGAAGGTCGCCCTGATCGGGGCGGGCGGGCTCGGCTCGCCGGCTGCGCTCTACCTGGCGGCGGCCGGCGTTGGGACGCTCGGCATCGTCGATTTCGACGTCGTCGACCTCAGCAACCTCCAACGGCAGTTGCTGCACCACGGCCACGACGTCGGTCGTCTCAAGGTCGATTCGGCCGCCGAAACCCTCAACGACATCAATCCCGGCGTCACGGTCGTCAAGCACCCAGTCGCCCTGACCTCGGAGAACGCGATGGAGATCCTCGGCCAGTACGATGCCGTCGTCAACGGGTGTGACAACTTCGCAACGCGCTACCTGGTGAACGATGCCTGCTATCTGCTCGGCAAGCCTCTGATCGACGGCAGCATCTTCCGGTTCGAGGGCCAGGCGTCGGTGTACATCGCCGGGTCCGGGTGCTACCGCTGCCTCTTTCCCTCGCCGCCGCCACCCGGCGCGGTGCCGAACTGCGCCGAGGCGGGCGTGCTCGGCGTGCTGCCCGGCATCGTCGGCTGTATCCAGGCGATCGAGTCGATCAAGGTGCTGCTCGAGCTTGGCGAGCCGCTGGTCGGCCGCCTCCTGCTCTTCGATGCGCTGACGATGGAGTTCCGCCAGGTCAAGCTGCGCCGCGACCCCAACTGTCCGCTCTGCGGCGACAATCCGACCGTCCACGAGCTGATCGACTACGACCAGTTCTGCGGCGCGCCGACTGCGGCGCACGCGTGAGGGGGCGGGCGCCCTCACCCCCGGCCCCTCTCCCGCCGCGGCGGGAGTGGGGGGACGTTTGGACCGCGACGGGGCGCGAAACGGCGCGGAAGCCGCGAAAGGAAGGGCGTCCGCCAGGTTGACGACAGATCTCCGGTTCGTGCCGTTTCGCGGCTTTCGTGCTCCAAACGGCCCCTCTCCCGCTCGGCGGGCGAAGGGGGACGGGGAGAGCCGACCACACCCCCGGCCCCTCTCCCGCGCAGCGGGCGAGGGGAGACGAAGGGAAGGGGCCAGCCCTCACCCCCGGCCCCTCTCCCGCGC
>JACQGW010000306.1 GCA_016199325.1 Chloroflexota bacterium | reverse complement strand
TCAGCCCACGAAGGTGGGCTTCGCAGCGGTAGCCCGCCACTTCAGTGGCCGGGCGAGCTCCCGGAACAACTCACGCGAGGATGGTCAATAACGTATGCCGACGGAGTTACTCGCCTGGCCGATCTTGCTGCTGCCATTCCTGGCCTTCGTCGTCATCGGCCTGGTCACCCACCCGTTCCACCGGTTGAGCGGCTCCATCGCGATCGCCGCTATCCTGGGCTCGCTAGTGCTCTCCCTCGTCGTCGTGGGCAATGCCATCGCCGAAGAGGTGCACCTGCCGCTCCATACCGGCTTCGAGTGGCTCCAGATCGCCGAGGTCAAGGTCGAGATCGGGCTGACGATTGACGCCCTGACCTCAGTGATGCTCGTCGTCGTGACGCTCGTGAGCTTCCTGGTCCAGTTCTACTCGCAGGGCTACATGCACGGCGACGCCGGCTACCCACGCTACTACGCCTTCATCTCGCTCTTCACCTTCTCGATGCTCGGGCTCATCCTGGCAAATAACCTCCTGCTGATGTTCATGTTCTGGGAGGGCGTCGGCCTCTGCTCCTACCTGCTCATCGGCCATTGGTACGCCAAGCCCGAGGCGGCGGCGGCGGCAAAGAAGGCGTTCATCGTCACCCGGTTCGGCGACCTCGGGTTCATCATCGGCTTCCTGATCCTGTTCGCGCTCAGCGGGACGTTCGACATCCACGAGATCGAAGAGCTGGCCGAGGCCGGCAAGATCGGCGGGACGGTCTTCACCATCGCCGTGCTCGGCCTCTTCGCCGGCGCCGTCGGCAAGTCGGCGCAGTTCCCGCTGCACGTCTGGCTGCCCGACGCCATGGAAGGCCCCACGCCGGTCAGCGCCCTCATCCACGCCGCGACAATGGTCGCCGCCGGCGTCTACCTGGTCGCTCGGATGTTCCCGCTCTTCGAGCACGCGCCGGCGGCGATGACGACCGTCGCGGTCGTCGGCGGCTTCACGGCGCTCTTCGCCGCGACGATGGGCATCGTCATGAACGACATCAAGAAGGTGATGGCCTATTCGACCATCAGCCAGCTCGGCTACATGATGCTCGGCCTCGGCGTCGGCAGCGTGGTGGCCGGGATCTTCCACCTGTTCACCCACGCCTTCTTCAAGGCGCTCCTCTTCCTCGGGTCCGGCTCGGTCATCCACGGCACCGGCACGCAGAACATGGACGAGATGGGCGGGCTGCGCCAGTACATGCCGGCGACGTTCTGGACGCTCTGGTTCGCCAGCCTGAGCCTGGCCGGCATCTTCCCGTTCGCCGGCTTCTGGAGCAAGGACGAGATCCTCGCCGTGACGTTCCACAAAGGGCAGTACGTCCTCTTCGGCATGGCGCTCCTCGGCGCCTTCATCACGGCGTTCTACGTCACCCGGATGATGCTGCTCACCTTCTACGGCAAGTACCGCGGCGGTCCGGCGCACGATGAGTCGGCCGTCGGCAGTCGGCGGTCGGCGGTCGAGGGGCGGCCGTCGGCAGTCGGGAGTCCGGGGGCCGGGGGGGTGGGGCATGCGGTCCAGCCGGCGGGTGGACATGCCGCCGCGTTCGGCGCCGGGCCCGGTGCGGCCTCAGGCCGCGGACATCGAGCTGCGGACACTGGACATGCAACGCACGGCAGCGCGACTTCCGGCCATCGTTCCCCCGGACATCCGACTGCCGACTCTCGACCGCCGACTTCCGGCCATCATTCCCCCGGACATCCGACTGCCGACTCTCGACCGCCGACTCCCGGCCTGCCGGTGCCGCACGCGAGCCACGGCCTGCCGCATGAGTCGCCGTTCGTCATGGTCGGGCCGCTGGTGGTGCTGGCGGTGCTCTCGGTCAGCGCCGGCTGGGTCAACGTCACCGGCTGGTTCTCGGAGTTCCTCGGCGAGCACTTCGAGCCGATGGACCTCACCATCGCGGCGCTCTCGACGGTCGTCGCGCTCAACGGCATCGCCTTCGCCATCCTGATCTACGGCGTCCAGCGTTTCTCGGCGGCGGCGATTCGGGAGAGCCTGAGCGATCTCCATACGCTCGTCGTCAACAAGTACTTCATGGACCACCTGTACGAAGACGTCATCGTCCGGCGGGTCGTCATCGGCGCCAGCAACGCGCTGGCCTGGTGGGACCAGGCGGTCGTCGACCGCATCGTCAACCTGGTCGCCCGGGTCTGGGTGGTGGCCGGGGCCGGCCTCCGCCACGCCCAGACCGGCAGGCTCCAGGCCTACGGTCTGGCGACCTTCGGCGGCGTCTTCCTGATCGCGCTGGCGCTCCTGATCTTCGGAGGGAAGGCACTCTGATGCCACTGCTGCTGACGACCGTCGTTTTCCTGCCCGCGCTCGGCGCCATCGTGCTGGCGCTGCTGCCGGTGCGCGACGACCGCAAGACGGCCCACTGGACCGCGCTCGTCTTCACACTCCTGACGCTGGCGCTCTCCTTCGTCCTCTTCGCCAACTTCGACACCCTGAATCGGGAGTACCAGTTCGTCGACCACTTCGAGTGGATCCCGAGCCTGGGCATCTCCTACTTCCTCGGCGTCGACGGGCTCAGCCTGCCGCTCGTCGTCCTGAACGCGCTCCTGACCTTCCTCGCCGTCCTCGTCTCCTGGCGGATCGACCGGCGGACGAAGCTCTACTTCAGCCTGCTCCTCGCCCTGGAAACGGGCGTGATGGGCGTCTTCACGGCGCTGGACCTGTTCCTCTTCTTCCTGTTCTGGGAGGTCGAGCTGGCGCCGATGTACCTGCTCATCGCCGTCTGGGGCAGCGGCCGGAAAGAGTACTCGGCGATGAAGTTCCTCATCTACACCATCGCCGGCTCGGCCGCGATGCTCGTCGGCATCCTGATCATGTACTTCGCCGCCTTCCCGGC
>JACQGW010000290.1 GCA_016199325.1 Chloroflexota bacterium | reverse complement strand
CTCTGCGTCTCTGCGGTTCAGCCTCCCGTCGGCGAGCTGTACCGCTCCAGGTGGACGAGCGCGGCCAGCGGCTTGCGGGCCTGCGCCGGCTTCGAGCGAGCGCGCCGGGCCTCCTCGTCGGGATAGCCGAGGGAGATGGCCGTGCGGACCAGGCGCCCCTCCGGGATCCCAAGGATCGCCTTGGCCTTCGCCATGTCGCCCTCGACGAACCAGCCGATGCAGGCGCCAACTCCATGCGCCGCGGCGGCGAGCATGATCCGCTCGCTCAGCCGTCCCTCGTCATAGGTCTCCTCCTCGAAGATCTCGCCGGCCATCACCAGGACGATCCCGACCGACGCCCCGGCCAGGTGCCTGGCGTAGCGGCCGAGGGACGCCAGGCCCTGGAGCGTCTCCCGATCTCGGACGACGACGAACTCCCACGGCTGGCGATTGGTCGAGCTGCCGGACCAGCGGGCGACGTTGAGCACGTCGTCGACGACGTGCTGCGGGACCGGGTCCGGCAGAAAGTGCCGAACGGCCCGCAGGCCGCGGAGAAAGGCGATCCGGTCACGTGCAGTTTCGGCGGCAACCATCGTGTCCTTGCTCCTTTGAGACGAGTTTCTGGTTTCTGGTTTGCGGTTTCTGGTTCGAGGGGCATCGACGCAACTCCAAACCAGAAGTCTCGTCCGCAGTTTGTGGTTCGAGGGGCGGCGTGGCAACCGGAAACCAGAAACCTCGTTCTCTGCGTCTCTGCGGTTGCTTGCGCTCGGCGGTCCTACGTGCCTTCGACGAGAACCATATTGAAGAACTCGGTTGCGCCCTCGCGCTGGCGCCTGGCAGCTCGATACTCGGGCGAGTCGTACCATCGCTTCGCCTGCTCGACGCTGTCGAATGCGATGACGACGAGCCGACTCGGCTTCCACTGACCTTCGAGGGCCTCGGGATTGCCGCCCCGCACAATGAACTTCCCACCGTACTGTTCGATGGACGGGCGCGCCAGCGGGCCATAGCCGCTGTACCGCTCGGGATCGGTCACCTTGCTCTCTACGATCACGTATGCGGGCATTGAACACTCCTTTCTGCCGGCGTGGTTGCTCGATCGTAGCGAGCTTGCCCGATTCTGTCAATCGGGATCCGATGGAAAGTGCGGACTCGGCGGCAGCAGGGCGCCGAGCTGGGCCGGGGAATAGCGCACGCCACCTTTAAAGACCGCGACCGGCTCCCGCAGCGTCGTGAGGTCGGCGAGCGGATCGCCGTCGACGGCGACCAGGTCGGCCAGCTTCCCGGCGACGAGCGAGCCGATGCGGTCGTCCAGCCGGCAGAGACGCGCACCGTTGATGGTCGCCGCCTTGAGGGCGTCCAGCGGGCGCATGCCGATCTCGACGAGCAGCGCGATCTCCTGCGCCATGCTGCCCAGGGTGTCCGTCCCGACGGTGATCGTCACGTCATGCTCCAGCGCGTTGCGGACGCTGGCCGGATGTGCCTTCGCCAGCGCACCGTACCGCTCGACCCAGCGCGGCCCGCGTTTCCAGGCCGGATTGGCGATCTCCCGATAGCCGCTCACCGTCGGCACCAGGAACATCCCCGTCTGCT
Source organism: Chloroflexota bacterium (assembly GCA_016199325.1). The sequence continues at coordinate 1,060 of JACQGW010000290.1, read as the reverse complement.
TCATCAGGCGAGCGTTCTCGGCGCTCAGATAGATCCCGTGCTCGACGCCGTCGAATCCCGCCTCGACGACGCGGCGGATGGTCTGGTTGCCGTTGGCGTGGGCCGATACCGGGGTGCCGCCGGCGTGCGCCGTCTCGGCGATGACCCGGAGCGTCTCCGCCGGGACCCACGGCACCGCCAGCTCCTCGCCCCGGTAGCTCCAGAGGTCCTCCTGGCTGGCGAGCACCTTGACGAAGTCGACGCCCTGGCTCAACTGCTCCAGCACGGCGTTCCGCGCCTCCTCGGCGTTTCGCACCGTTCGGAGGATGAAGTGGTTGTGGCCGAACGGCGCCGTCAGCGCATCGCCGGCGGCGTAGATGCGCGGCCCGGCGATGACGCCCTCCGCGATGGCCCGCTGGAGCGGCCGGTGTACCTCGTCGGCGTGGCCGCAGTCCCGGCCGGTCGTGATGCCAGCGCGCAGGCAATTCAGACTCGCCCGAACGGCGCGGAAGGCGTCGTCGGCGGCAAAAGCCGGCTTCGCGATGGGGCCGAAGGCGCGCCAGTAGGTGAAGTGCATGTGCGCGTTGACGAGGCCGGGGAGAACCGTCTTCCCACGGAGGTCGGCCACCTCGGCCTCAGGCGGCGTGGGCGGCAGCTCGCCGGCCGGTCCCACCCACTCGATCCGCTCGCCGCGAATGGCGAGCGCACCGTTCCGGATGATCCGGTCGCCGTCGCACGTGATGATCGTGGCGCCGGTAAGCACGATCATGTCGAGCCCTCCTCTACCCCCGTATTCCCCCCCACGGTCCTCCCGTACGGTTGCTCCATGGTACGAAGTCTATCCGGCGCTGTCAATCTGAGGGACTCGTAGGAACTCGTAGGAACTCGGGGGGGAATGCCCAGCCGTCATGCTGAGCCGCAGCGAAGCATCTCCTCGGGCCACAGGGCCGGGCCGGGGAGATGCTTCGCTGCGGCTCAGCATGACATGAGTCCCCTGAAAAAAGGCCCCCCGGCGCGAATCAAGCACCGATTTCACGAGTGTTTCCGCCAGTCGGATACGCGCGATCCGGCTTTTTTCAGT
>JACQGW010000291.1 GCA_016199325.1 Chloroflexota bacterium | reverse complement strand
GTGATGAGTGATGAGTGATGAGTGATGAGGTCGCAGGGCTTCCGGCAGGTCCCTTGCAGACCGCTCAATCCGTTCCCAAAATCCGTTGACAGCTCTGCTCATTCACTCTCGTTGTGATCCTGGCCGCCCCGGCCGCGCCGGCGCTCCTCGCCGGGCGGGGGCTCACTGGCGACCGGGAACGGGGTCAGAATGTGGGAGTACTCCTGGATCGACAGCACCGGCACGACGACGTTTGGGTCGAGGGGGATGATCTGGATGCCGGTCCGGGCGATGACGTACTCCCGGATGTCGCCGGCGTGGCTGCTGCCGCGGGTCTTCAAGACGACGATGGCCCGGCGAAGGGCGTTCGACAGCTCGACGAAGCGCAGCATGATGATGTTGTCCAGGAGATAAGATGTCCCGTAGGAGGTCGCCGTTCTCACCTGGGTCAGCTCGCGGATCTCCTGGGTGAACACCGCCGTCACGCGCGACCCTTTGACGAACGCCACCAGCGCGTACATGTACTCCTTGTACTCGACCTCGGGGAGGAGGTCCTCATAGTTGGACAACGAGTCGAAGGCGAGCCGCTTGACCCGCCCGGCGCCGATGGCCTCCCGCACGCGGATGATCTGCTCGTTGATGTCGGTCTCCAGGGGCAAGAGCGCCAGGATCTGGAGTATCCCATCGGCCAGCAGTCGGTCGATCTCCGGGTAGAGGTTTCTGGCGGTGGCGGCGATCTGCTCGGCCGGCTCTTCCAGTGTCACAAAGAGGCCGGGCTCGCCCTGCCGCGCGCCGTGGACGAGGAACTGGAGGCAGAGCAGGGTCTTGCCGGTGCCGGAGCTGCCGCCGACGAGCGTCGCGCTTTGCCGGAACAGGCCGCCGCCCAGCATCTCGTCCAGCGGCGCAAGCCCGAAGGTGGCCCGATCCTCGGCGTAGGCCATCGGCTGGGGCTGGATCACCGGCGCCTTCTGGCGCGGGTAGACGCTGACGCCACCAGAATGGATCTTGAAGGTGTGGAGGCCGTTGAGCGTGTCCTGGCCCCGGCTCTTGGTGACCTCCAGGTAGCGAATGCGCCGGCCGTGCTGCTGGACGTAGGTCAGTTGGATGACGGTGTCGGCGATGTACGACTCGGGGGTCGCCCCCAGCGGCGCCGCCTCCGGCTTCTCCCGGCTGAAGGAGACGTTCAGCCCCTCGCGGCGGAAGGCGGCGATGACCTGGTCGATGAGCTGGCGCCGGCGAAACGGGTCGCGCTCGACGGTCTCGATCATGTTGATCCCGTCGAGGAAGAGCCGCCGGGCGCCGATGGCGGCGATGAGATCGCCGATGTGGCTGATCTGGGCGCTGATCTCCTCGACCAGCGTCGCCGGCGAGACGAACAGGACCCGCAGCTTGTCCTGCCGCTCCAGGGCCCGGAGGTCCCAGCCCAGCGACAGGGCATCGCGATAGAGCGACTGTGGGAGCTGCTCGAAGCTGGCGATCACGCCGGGCTGGCCGAGCGCGCTGATGCCGGCGTGGATGAGCGCCATGCCCAGGACGGTCTTGCCCGTTCCCGTGTAGCCCTCGATCATTACGCTGTGGCCTTCGATGAATCCGCCGAGCATCACCTCGTCCAGCCCGGGAATGCCGGTCGCGTACAGATCCGCCATCTCACTCCGCCTCCACCGACCGCCGTAGGTGCGCACGGATCGATCGGGCCACGCTCGGATGCTCTTCCAGGTAGCCGAAGACCTCCTCGATCGCGGCCCGCTTCCTGTAGTCGGACGTGAGCACGTAGGCCGAGGAGGCGCTGCTCTGGCCGAGATAGCCGAGCACGGCCAACTGCTGCAATGCCTCGCCCAGCGGGCGCTCCTCCCGGGACATCCAGACCGACAGGTCGGAGATGGTCAGGATGGCGTAGGGGTTCTGGAAGAAGAACCGGAGCACGTCGTGGCGCATGAGCGAGCCCTGGACGACCCGGCGCAAGAAGTCGTCGATGGCGGGCGGCACCTGCTCCTCCCCGCCGTTTCCCGCCGGTGGTCTACTCCTCGCCATCGTCCTGGCCTCCTCCGCGGCGCGTTCTCCCCCGGCCCGCCGGTCCGGCTCCCGGCGTCCAACTGACCATCGCCACGTGATACGTCTCCCCGTCGCCCCGCTCGCGGACGACGAAGCCCCGGCCGACCAGCTCGGCCAGCGTCCGGTCGATCTCGGCCCGCTCGAAGCCGGTGTCCGCCGCCAGGTGTTCGGCGGTGGCGACGCCGCGGTTGAAGAGCGCTTCGACGACGACGCGCTCGCGCGGCTCCAGCCCCGGCGCGAACGGCTGCGGGCCGACGATGGTCACGGGGCTCGGCACGCCCGAGAGCACGCCGGTGTACGCCCGGTAGGCGGCGCCGACCACCACGCCACGGTCGGTGATCTCGAACTGGCGGAGGTCCTTGCCGTGGTTGGCGCTCCGCATCTTGACGACGGCCAGCACCTTGCGCAGCTCGGACTCGATCTCCGTGTAGCGCAGGAGGATGATGTTGTCGGCGATGAAGGAGATGCCGTGGGCGGAGAAGCGGAGATCGCCGAAGACCTCCGGGATCTCCGACGTCATCAGCACGGTGATGACGTCGCTGGTGAAGGCGGCCACCATGCGGTAGAGCCCCTCGCGGAAGATCGAGCGGTCGGCCGGCGCGCGCGCCAGCTCGAAGCCGGAGATGCTATCGATCACCACCCGCCCGGCGCCAATGCGAGTGGCGGCCAGCCGGGTTTCGTCGATGACCTCGTCGACGGTCAGGTCCATCGCGCCCCGGTAGACGATGGCGAGCCGGCCCTCCTGCTCCCAGCGGTCGAAATCCCAGCCGAACCCCTTGGCCCGGGCCGCATACTCGCCCGGCGTCTCCTCGAAGATGGCGGCCACCGTTGGCTCGCCCTCCTGAATGCCTTCGGCGATGAAGTGCTGGGCGAGGACGCTCTTGCCGGTGCCGGTCGTGCCGGCGATGAGGCAGCCCTGGCCGCGCGGGATGCCGCCCCCCATCATCCCGTCCAGCCCCGGCACCCCGAAGGGGGCGCGATCCTGGGGCCGCGTCCGGGAGAGTCGTGCCGTCGGCGCCACCCGGGGGTAGACGTAGATGCCGTTCCGGTCGATCCGGAAGCTGTGCAGCCCCTGGACGATATTCATGCCGCGCGACTTGACGACCTGGAGCTTGCGGACGACCGAGTTCGCCGCCTGGTCCATGGTCAGCCAGATGATGCCGTCGGCCATCGTGAACTCCGGCCCGGCCCGGAGTTCCGATTCCTCGTACTCGCCGACCATGAAGCTCGTCGCGTTCCAGACGACGGCCACCTGCGAGAGGTCGTGGGTGAAGCTGCGCAGGCCGTAATCCCCCTCGCGCCGGGCGATCTCACGCACGGCCCGCACCGAGTCGACGACGACGACAGCCGGCGAGTATCGCTCGACCCGGGAGACGATGAGCTCGAGCCCGCGCTCCAGCCCCTCCTTGCGGATGACGTCGCCGATGTCGATGAAGCGGATCGTCGTGTTGACCTTGGCCTGGTCGAAGAACGCCATGCGTCGCTGGTAGCGCAGGAGCTTGGCCACCGGCTCGCCGAGCACAGTGAAGTGGAGGACTTGCCGCTCGGGCCCGGCGTTGTGGAACATGATCTGTTGCGAGAGGATCGTCTTGCCCGCGCCCGGCCCGCCGGCGATCAGGTTGAAGGAGCCCACCGGCAGGCCGCCGCCCAGGACGATGTCCAGATTGGGAACGCCCGTCTCCAGCAGGGGGAACCCGGCTTCCTGTTCGTCACTCATCGGTCCTCCTCATCGGGCTGCGCTGGGGCCTCGTGCGCCGCCAGCTCGGCCTCCACAACCTGGAGCAGTCGCAGGGCGACGCCGTCCAGCAGGCTCTCGAGCTCCAGACACCACGTCTCGACGAGCCCGACGAGGGCTTCGCGCACGCGCTCCGGATCCTCGCCGTGCAGCTCCTCCGCCAGGCGGGCGGCGTTCATGCCGTCGCCGATGGACGCCGGCGACTCCAACAACGGATACTGCCGGCGGGCGAGGATGACCACCCGGCGCCAGATCATCAGCGCCGCAAAGGCGCCGACCAGGGTCTCCACCTCGCGCGTCAGCGCCGCGGCAATGGTCACCAGGCCGTGGATCTGGCCCTGAACGGTCCGCGCGCCGGCGATCCACCGCTGGACCAGCCGCCGGCGGACGGCGTCCATTTCGTCGGACACATTCCGATCCATTGAGCTCCATCAGGCGGCCCTATTCCCCCAGCCCGCGGAGCAGTATGCGCCGAGCAGGCGCGCAAGTCAACACGGCTATTGGCGGCGGGTGGGAGCGAGCTGTCAACGGATTCTGGGAACGGATTGAACGGATTGGACCCGATGGGCGACACCGAGACGGCCGAGCAGACGCGTGGCGCCTGCCGACAGCGTTGAAGTGCTCACCTCTAGCCCAACTTTCGTGCAACTGGCAGCCGGATCGACCTTATTGAGAGAGCCCGTCCGTCGCCCGACCACGGGTCGCGGAGGGCCGACACCTCGCCGCCTGGCGAGCGCCGCGCCTTCCGGGAGCGCAGGCGTCCTCGCCTGCCCCGGTTCGGCGGCGCCCACGCGTGGTCCTTGCCGCGATCGCCATGGTCGCCACCGTTTGCCGGTTGACTCAGCTCGAGCAGGCGAGGACGCCTGCGCTCCCAGAGACGACGCCGCCAGCCTCTTCCCGGTCGAATCGGTCACTGGTTGCACGAAAGTCAGGCTAGCTCGTCCGGTGCGTGAGTTGATGCACGAACCATCGCACGCGCCGGGTTGGGATCGACGCCATCCGGACTAATCCGCTCAATCCGTTCCCAGAATCCGCTGACAGCTCGTCCCCCCGGCATAGAACCTGCATGGGGCTTCTTGGGCCGCTTCCGTGGTCGCCTGGCAACCCGGCAGCAGGTCGAAACCCGGCCGAGGTCGTCATGCTGGAGACGTACCGAACCCTGCGCGCCCATGCGAGCGCGCCGGCGCTGCCCGTGCTCTCGCTTCATCCCATGCTTGCCTTCGCCGTCATCACCCTCGCCTGTCTGGATACGATCTTCATCCTGGGAACGACCACCGTCAGCCTGACCGGATCGATCGGCGGCTCGCCGATGCTGACGCGTGCGCTGAGCCTCCAGGAGGAGAGCAACCTCGCCACGTGGTACTCAGGCAGCCAGTTGCTCATCGCCGCGCTGCTTGCTCTGGCGAACGCGCTCGCCATCCGCCGGCCGGGATGCCGATCGGAGCGGCTGGGCTGGCTCGGCGCCGGCCTGCTGCTGCTCTACCTCTCGGCCGACGAGATCGCTCAGATCCACGAGAGCCAGGAGATCGGCCCCGGCGTGGTCGTCGGCCTGCTGCACTGGGCCGATACGCCCATCTACGCCTGGATGATCGTCTATCTCCCCCTGATCGCGGCGGCGGCCGCTTTCCTGGGCTGGTTTGTCGTTCGCTGCACGCAGCGATCTCCGGCGAGTCGCTGGCTGACGCTGGCTGCGCTGGGCTGTTGGGCAGGCACCCTGATTGCGGAGGCCCTGGAGCTCCCGATCCTCCGCTGGATCGGGACGCAGGGGCTGGAATCGCCCATCGAAGAGGGGCTGGAGGTCGTCGGCGCCACGCTTCTCGTCCTCGCCTTCGGCCTCATGCTCCGATCTAGCCCCGGAGCGCCGACCAGGCGAGGAGCAGCCAGCCGGCCAGGAAGGCGAGGCCGCCGAACGGCGTGATGGCGCCGAGCCAGCGGACCCCGGTCAGGCTGAGGGCATAGAGGCTGCCGGAGAAGAGGACCGTCCCGGCGACGAAGAGCCAGCCGGCCGCCGCCGCCGAGCCGCCCGGCCATCGGCCGACCGCCCAGGCAACGGCGATCAGGCCGAGGGCGTGGTACATCTGGTACTGGGCGCCCGTCTTGAACGTCTCCAGCAGGTCGGCCGAGAGTCGGTCGCGGAGCGTGTGGGCGCCGAAAGCCCCCGCCGCCACTGCCAGGAACGCCGAAAGCGCACCGAGCGCGAAAAAGATCCGGTCCATGTGCTCCCTGGATACGCCGTTCTCGATCCAAGTATAACCCAACCGGCGCTGGCGCGCGCCGAGGGAGGCGAGCTGTCAACGGATTCTGGGAACGGATTGAGCGGATTGGCCCGGCTTTCGTACAACCAGCAGAAGGATCGACCTTTAGCTGCAAGACGATGCGTCGCCCGCCACCGGGGCCGACGCAGGCAGTGACCGAGGGGCATGCCGAGCGCAGCCTCGTCCGGGAGCGCAGGCGTCCCGCCTGCCCCGGGTCGGCAGCACGACTGATCGGTCCTGGACAGGCCATGGTCGTCCTGGCGCCCGTTCGGCAGCACGGCCGCATCCTGGCAGGCGGGACGCCAGCGCTCCCAGACGGAGGGCCGCC
>JACQGW010000025.1 GCA_016199325.1 Chloroflexota bacterium | reverse complement strand
TCGTGCAACTGGCAGCCGGATCGACCTTTCGCTGCGAACTTATCCGTCGGACACTGGAGGGCCGCTCCGGTTCGCCACCAAGCGGCATGGCGAGCGCAGTCCCCTTCGGGAGCGCAGGCGTCCCGCCTGCCCCGGTTTGGCGGCTCCAACGCTTGGTCCTTCGCGCCATCAGGTGCTCGCCACTGTTCGCCGCCGACCCAGCCCCGGCAGGCGAGACGCCTGCGCTCCCGGACCAGGCGCCGCCGGCCTCTTGTTGGTCAAGTCGGATGCTGGTTGCACGAAAGCTAGGCTACGGAGGCGTTGACCCATCGCCCCGGCGATCCACCAAACATGCACCAGTCAGCGTGGTTCGCTCCCCGGCGACCGACGCATGAGAATCAGTCTGGACATCGACATACAGGCGAACATCCATCCGTTCAATCCGTTCTCCGAAGCCGTTGACAGCCGTTCCCCGAAGCCGTTGACGGCTCCATTCTCACGCCAGATACGGCGCGACCGCCCTGTACGCCTCCTTGACGGCCTCCTCGACGGTCAGCCCTTCCCGAAGCGGTTGGTGAATGGTGAACCAGCCGTCGTAGCCGATGGCTTTGAGGCCCTGCACCACAGGCTCCACGGCCACACCGCTCGGATCCGAGAGCGGCAGGTAGCGCCCGCGATCCCAGCCCCGCCCGACCATCGCCCACATCACCGGCCCCTCGGGATCGAGCACGAAGTTCTGGAAATAGGCGTTGACGATGTGCGGCGCCAGGCGCTCGATGACCCCGGCTCCCCACTCCTGGCCCATCGCCAGCAGATTGGCGGGCTCATAGGTGATGCCGAAGTTCGGCCGGTTGACGGCTCGGATCGTTGCCAGGGCGCCGTCCACTGTTTCGCAGAGCGTCGCCAGGTGGATCTGGTGGGCGAGCCCTATGCCGCGCTCCCGCGCTTCGTCGGCGGCCCGCTGGGCCCAGGGGATGTCCGCCTCTGTGTGCATCATCACCCGCAGGAGGGTGCAGCCGAGGCGCTCCGCCAGATCGAGGTACGGCGTGATGTTCCGGATCGCCTGCACCGCTCGCTCGTCCAGATTGGCGGCGAGCTGCGTATCGCCGGTCACCATGGAGACGGCGAGCCCGTTGGTCGCGAGCGTCTCCCGGACTGCGGCGACTCGTTCCGGCGATGAGTCGATGGACACGACAGACGCGCGCAGGCAGATGGCTTCGTAGCCGCAGGCGCGGGCGAGGGGCGCCAGTTGCTCGATAGGAATCGCCGTCGCGCCCTTCTGCGCCGGCGATTCGGCAATGCGGACCGAGAGGGAGAGTTTCATGCAAGGACTCCTCGCGCGTGCTCGCGCTCCCACTGGACCAGCTCGGCCAGCCCGGCCCGAAGCGAGTACTGCGGCTGGAAACCCAGTCGCTCACGGATCACGGGGGCCTCGATCTCGGCGGGCGTGCCGTAGCTGCCGCCTTCGAGCTCGAACGACGCCGACGGCACGAGCTCGGCGACGATGGCGGCTGCCTGGCGCACCGTCGCCACCTCACCCGAGAGGTTGACGGCGTCGGGGAGCTCCACGTCGGTCTCGGCGCACAGCACCGTGGCGGTGGCCGCGTCTTTGACGTAGAGCCAGTTCAGCGGATCGTCGGCAAACGGGAGCCGGCATACCTCGCCGCGCACCGGTCTGGTGACGAGGTCCTTCATGAAGAGCGCTGCCCCTCGCTCGCGTCCCGGCCCATAGACGGCCGTGTAGCGCAGGCCGACGCTGACGACGCCGAACTGCTTGCGATAGTGGCGGCTCAGTCCTTCGTCGAAGGACTTGCACAGGCCGTAGAGCCGCTCCGGATAATGGGGCGAGTTCTCGAACACCTGCCCCTCCGGGTAGCGGTGTGGCGGCCCCCAGACGCCCATCGAGCTGGCCCAGACGATCTTCCGCAGGTCCAGCAGTCTGGCCGATTCGAGCACGTTGACCTGGGCGACGACCATGGCGTGTACGGCCAGCCACGGATTGCTCTCGGTGACCGTGCTCAGGGGCGAGGCAAGGTGGATGAGCGTATCGGCTTTCGATGCCTGGACCGCCCCGAGCAGCCGCGGCAGGTCGAGGACGTCGCCCTGGACGCAGGTGACACCCGACGGCACGACTTCCCGAAGAAAGGCCGAATCGGCGCGCAGATCATACGACGTGACCGGCCGGCCGGCGGCGACGAGCTGAGCGACGACGTGGGCGCCAATGAACCCGGCGCCCCCCGTGACGAAGTAGCTATGTGTCATACCCTACTCTCTCGATTGGTGTTTGCTAGACGACGCCCTGGGCGCGTAGCGCCGCAATCTCCTTCTCGGTCATGCCGAGCGCCTGAAGAATAGGATCCGTGTGCTCGCCGACGTCCGGCGGTGGCAGGCGGATCGAGCCGGGCGAGCCGCTGAAGCGCATCGGCAGGCCCGTGAACCGCAACGGCCCCAGGCGGGGATGCTCGACCTCGATAACCATCTGGTTCTGCTCGACCTGCGGATCGGCGAACACCTCGGCATAGCCGCGGACTTCGGCACACCACACGTCGTGCGGCTCCAGCTTCTCGATCCAGTACCGGGTCGGCTTCTCGGCGATGACCGGCGCCACCAGATCGTAGATCTCGTCACGCAGGTCGAACGCTGCGCCAGGCCGCCGGAATCGCTCGTGCCCGAGCGCATCCAGACTCAGCAGCTCCGCGAGCTCCGAGAGGTCCACCAGGGAGAGCGCGAGGAATCCATCCCGCGAGCGATAGACGCCGTAAGGGCCGGCGTGGAACGTGTCGGCGATACCGGTGGCGCTTCGCTGGAGCGCCCCGCCGTTGAGGTACACCGTCGCGGGCTCCATCTGCAGGTCGATGACGGAGCTGAGCAGGTCGACCTCCAGGCGCTGGCCCTCCCCGGTCCGCTCACGATGGAACAGCGCGGTCACGATCGCCAGGGCGAGCAGCGTTCCGCCATGCATGTCGGCAACGGGAACGCCCATGGGCACCGGCGGGTCTGACCGCCGACCGGTCAGCCACGTCATGCCCCCGAGCGCCTGCACCAGGAGATCCTGCCCCGGCTTGTCCCGATAGGGGCCGGACGACCCATATCCGCAGCCGGTCGCGTAGATGAGCCGGGGGTTCAGCTCCCGAAGCTGCTCGTAGCCGAGCCCGAGCCGTTCCATGACCCCCGGCCGATAATTCTCGACGAGCACGTCGGCCCAGGCGACGAGCCGGCGGGCGATGGCGGCGCCCTGGGGATCCTTCAGGTTGAGCGTCAGGCTCCGCTGATTCCGATTGACCCCGAGGGCGAAAAGGCTGACGCCGTCGATCCAGTAGTTCGCCGTCGAGTTCTGCCGCTCCCAGGCGCCGACGCCTGGACGCTCGACCTTGATCACCTCGGCGCCCAGGTCGCCAAGCATCTGCACCGCCCGTGGGGCCAGGAGGAGCTGGGCAAAGCTCAGCACGCGGATGCCCCGCAGCGGCTCCCTGCCGTGCCCGGGTTCCCGGAACGCTCGTAGCTCACTCACCTGCTGCCCCCTTCGGCGTCCTCGCTCTCAGCCACCCCCCCGCCTGACGCCTGACGCTTGACGTATGACGCATGACGCATCATGGGTGTCATCGCCTTCAGCCGCCCCGCCCCGGCAGGGCGACCAGCGCGCTGCCCCGGGTGGTCACCTCGCCCCGGCTGTTCTCCACCCAGACCAGGCATTCGACCAGATACTCGCCGTTCTCGACGGCCGTTTTCGTGACTCTGCCCCGATACGTCAGCGTTTCGCCGACCACGTCCATGCGCCGATACTGGCAGGCGAGCTTCTTCAGGATCCCCGCCGGACCGATCCAGTCCACCAGCATCTGCGCCAGGACGGCGGCTTTGAGCGGCCCGTGGATGATCGGGCCCGGCAGGCCGCGCGCCTGCGCGAAATCGGCGTCGAAGTGGATCTCGTTGTAGTCCTCAATGGCGCCTGCCCACTTCACGAGGTCCTTCAGCCTGACCGGCCCCTTGACCCCGGTGGGCAGGAGCATCCCAACGGCGACGTCCTCGAAGAAGAGCTGCGCCGCTGTCGCCGTTCCACGCGCGGTCGTCACGCTCCACCGCCTTCGTAGTTGATAAGTGTCCCCCGGACGATTCCCACCAGCGCCCCACGCTGGTTGTGGCACACGACCTCGATGGTCGTGAGCAGCATGTGGCCGGTGCCGGCCGAGCCGCGCTTCTCGGTCACGTCGGCGATTTTCGCCGTCATCGTGAGCCGGTCCCCGACCCGGACCGGCTCGAAGAGCTCCCACTCGGATCCACCGTCGATGGCGTGCTCGTACGGCGTCGTCGGGAACGCCAGGCCGATGGTCTGGCCGGCCATCGCCAGCGCATCGGGGCAGAAGAAGGTGGGCGGCGCGATGGCGCCGCCGTCCTCGGACGGCGCCGATTCCACGCCAGCGCGTCCATGACCAGGCGCGCCGGTGGCGTCCAGGAAGCGGCGCAGCGCCCCCTCTTCGACGGCGAACGCGTACGGCGGGCTCTCGGCGCCAACCGCGGCTCGCGCCCGCGCCAGAATCTCTGACTCTTGCATCAGGTCCGCTTCCTCCCGATAATGCAGGCGATAATGCAGGCTAGAGCGGTTTGCTGGACGGACGAACCGCCAGGACGCCAAGGACGCCAAGGAAAACACCAGGAATGCCGATTCGTCGTTTGGTCGATCCCTGTGCAAACCGCTCCAGTGGTGCGTCCGGCGGTCCCCTTGCGCTCCCGGCGTCCCTTCTCCGTCATGCTGAGCCGCAGCGCGGCGTCCCTTCTCCGTCATGCTGAGAGCCGCAGCGAAGCATCTCCCCCGGGCGCTGCCTGTCCGCAACGGAGAGATGCTTCGCTGCGGCTCTCAGCATGACAGCGTTCCCCCGAGCTCGTTCGAGTTCTCCTCTTGGCGTCTTTCTTGGCGACCCTGGCGTCTTGGCGGTTCGACCTCTCTGGAAGCTGCCTGGGCGACGACCCCCTCCGCTCGGAACGCCGCGATCTCCTCGGCGGAGAAGCCGAGTCCGGCCAGCACGTCGTCGGTATGCTGTCCGACGGCCGGCGGCGGCCGGCGAATCTGCCCCGGCGTCTCAGAGAGCTTCACCGGATTGTCCAGCAGCTTGACCGTGCCGATCTCCGGGTGCTCGACCGCAATCACCGGGCCGTTGTGCCGGACCTGCGGGTCCTGGAAAACCTCGCGATAGTTGTACACCGGCGCGCCGATGATGTCCTTCTCGTTCAGGCGCTGCACCCATTCCGCCGTCGTCCGGCGCCGGAAGGCCGCCTGGAGAACCGCTCGCAGCTCCCTGGCGTGCTCCTGCATCGCCGCCGGTGTCGCAAACCGCGGGTCCTGGGAGAGGTCCTCGATCTCCAGAACGCCGCACAGCAGCGGCAGCGGCTTGCCCCCGCGCACGAACGTCGTCACCAGTTGTACATAGGAATCGCTGGTCTGATAAACCTCGTACATGGGATCCACGCGCTTGCCCAGGACCTCGCCGGTATTCAGGTAGTGGGTGCATGGCTCGATCGCGGCGGCCATCGCGCTCTCCAGGAGCGAGACGTCGACACGCTGGCCTTTCCCCGTCTGCTCTCTGGCCAGCAGTGCCAGCAGCACTCCCTGAACCAGCAGCATGCCGCCCATGAAGTCGATAATCGAAGCCTGCATCGGCACCGGCGGCCATTCCGGGTCGCCGGACGCGCTCATCAGGCCAGAGATCGCTTGCGCCGCGCGGTCCTGGCCGCCGCGGCCGGCGTAGGGCCCGGTCAGACCATAGCCGCTGCCGGCGGCGTAGATCAGGCGCGGGTTGATCCGGGCAAGCTCCTCGTAGGTCAGGCCGAGGCGCTCCGCAACGCCGGGGCGGTAGTTCTGAACGGCGACGTCGCACGTTGCGACGAGCCGGGCGAGGATCGGCCGGCTCGCCGGCCGGCGCAGGTCGACGCAGATGCTCTGCTTGTTCCGATTGCGGGCCAGGAAATGGGTGTCCACCCCGTGGGCCGTGGCCCGCCCGAGCCCGACCGACCGCCCCGGCTCGCCGCCGGGCGGCTCCACCTTGATGACCTCGGCCCCGAAGTCGCCCAGCACCTGGGTGCAGCTCGGGCCGAAGAGCCAGATGGTGAAGTCGAGGACCCGGATCCCTGCGAGCACGTCAGCCACGGCAGTCCCTCGTCGCGCCCGCGCTCATCCCTTCACCGCCCCGCCGGTCAGACCGCCGACGATGTAGCGCTGCATCAGCAGATAGAACAAGATCGGCGGGACGGTGAACACCGTGGCGCCCGCGAGGACGCGCTCGATCGGCGTTGCCAGCTCGCCGATGAAGGAAGCGAGCCCGATCGATGCGACCCATCGCTCGGCCGTCGTGATCGACGTGGATGCAAAGAGATACTCGCTCCAGCCGTCGAAGAAGGCGACGACGCCGACGGCGACCAGCGCCGGCAGCGACAGCGGGAGGATGATGCGCCAGAGGACCCCCAGGTGCCCGCAGCCGTCCAGGAGCGCCGCCTCGCAGACCTCGTCGGGCACCGTGTCGAAGAAGCCCTTGAGGATCCACACCCCGATTGGCGCGACGAAGGCGGCGTCGACGAGCGCCAGCCCCGGCAACGTATCGATCAAGCCCAACTGCCGGAAGATGATGAAGATCGGGATGACGAGGAGCGCTTCGGGGAGCATCTGGGTGGCCAGAAGCGCAAAGCCGAAGATCGTTCGGCCTCGCCAGCGGAAGCGACTGAGGGCATAGGCGCCGGCAATCGCCAGCGTCAGGCAGATCAGCGTCGTCCCGATCGAGACGAAGAAGGTGTTGCGCAGCCATGTGGCGATCGGGATCGTCTGGAACAGCTCGACGTACGCCTGCCAGCGGGTCTCCTTCGGCAGAAAGCCCGGCGGATAGCTCATCGTGTAGCGAGTCGGCCGAATGGAGGTCAGGATCATCCAGTAGATCGGGAAGAACACGACGCCGCAGACCACCAGGACCCCGGTGTACAGGGCCAGGCGGCGCAGCCAGCGAGAGACATGCATGCGCATGGCTCAGACCTCCCCCCCTGCTCGGCGGCGCTGCCCGACGAAGTAGAGCGTCGTGATGGCGAGCGAGAGCGCCAGTCCGGCAACGCCCAGGGTTGCGCCGTACGAGAGGTCCCAGAACTTGAACGCCGTATTATACACGCGGATGACGAGCGTCTCGGTCGCGGCGGCCGGGCCGCCGCCCGTCAGCAGGTAGATGGTCGTGAAGCGGCGGAAGGACCAGATCGTGATGAGCAGGGTGAGGATGCCGAGCGTGGGCGCAATCCCCGGCAGCGTCACGTAGCGGAACGATTGGAGCGGTCCGGCCCCGTCGATCTTCGCCGCCTCGTACAGCTCCGGCTCCACCGACTGGAGCGCCGTCAGGAGGATCAGGCTGTAGAACGGGAAGATCTTCCAGAGCGTCATGAGGATGAGCGAGAACATCGCCAGGTTGGGATCGGTGAGCCAGGGCAGATTGTCGGGGATGGGGAGCAGCCAGCGGGCGAAGACATTGAGGACGCCGAACTGCTGACTGAAGATCCACGTCCAGATGAGGACCGCCGCCACCTCGGGGAAGGCCCAGGGGAGCGTGATCACACCGCGCGCCAGCCACCGCCCGCGGAATCGATTGTTCATGAGAAGCGCCGTGAGGAGCGCGGCGAGCATCACCGTCGTCACGACCAGGAAGGTATACCAGAGGGTCGTGCCGACGGCGCGCCAGAACCCCGCATCCGAAAGCATCCGCTGGTAGTTGGCGAGGCCGATCCAGCGCGGGGGCAGCGCCGACAGCAGCTCGGTCTGGGTGAAGCTGGTGGCGACGCCCTGGCCGATGGGGTAGAGGATCAGCAACCCCACGTAGAGCGCCGCCGGTGCCGCCAGGAAGTAGGGAAACAGATTGGGCCGCCGGACCGGACGCGCCGGTCCAGCCTGCGCCACCTCCGCCCTCACTTTCATCCTGCTTCTCCACACTGCCAGTCGCGTCCCCGTCCGTCACGAGTCCCCTGAAAAAAGGCTCTGTGGCGCGATTCAAGCACCGGTTTCACGAGTGTTTCCGCCAATCGGATACGCGCGATCCAGCTTCTTTCAGTGGACTCCCGTCATGCTGGGCCGCAGCGAAGCATCTCCCCGGCCTGACCCGTTGCGCCGGGGAGATGCTTCGCTGCGGCCCAGCATGACGGAGCTCGCCCCGTTACGGAATCCGGCCTGCCAGCGCCTCCAGCTCCTGCTGCGCTTCTTTCATGGCCTGCTCCGGCGCCTTGCCCGCCGTCAACACCTCGGAGACCTTCCGGAGCGTCGTCTGCTGGAACTCGGCAGCGTTCGCCTCGAACCCCTCGATGGCCTGAGCGAAGACCATCCCCTGTGCGCCGAGATAGCCGGTGGACCAGTGCAGCCCCTTGAGGTACTCCGGCCGGACGGCTCCATCGTAGGGCCCAATGATGTCCAACGCCAGCTCGGCCCATTGCTGAAAGTTCTCCTTCTTGAAGAAGAACTCCCACCAGAGCTTGCCGGCGTCCTTGTTCTTCGAGCCGGCGTAGACGGCGCCGAACGCCGGCGGGGTTCCGGACCGGCGGTTCTCCCAGGGCGGCGGCGCCGTGAAGATCTTCGGCAGGATGTTCGGGTCGACCGCCCTGATGTTGCCGATGTTCGCCGAATTGTCGATGTACTGGCCGATCTTGCCCTCCCCCGCCATCCGGCGATAGGTTGAAGCCGTTGCTCCCTGGGGCATCGCCTCGTCGTAGAGCCGCTTGTAGGCCTTGACGGCGTTGAGCACCGGCGTCTCGGTGACCAGCGGCTTCTTGGCCTTGGCCCAGACGCCGCCGTAGCCGAGGACCCAGTGGGTGAGGTCGAACCAGAAGCCGCTCGCCTCGGCCATCGTGTTGCGCCCGGCGTGGCCGAACTGCTCGGGCCGCCTGGTGAGCTGCTTGGCGACCGTGAAGTACTCCTCCTGGGTGGCTGGCGGCTTCGTGATGCCCGCCTTGTCGTACAGCTCCTTGTTGTAGATGATGGCGTAGGGCACCTGGGCGACGACGATGCCGTACTGCTTCCCGCCAACCGTCACGAACTCGTGGGTCTTGATGAGGGTGTTCTTGATGCCGAGCTTGGCGACGATGTCGTCGATCGGCTCCAGGTAGCCGCTGCGGATCATCCGGATGATCAGCGCGTCGTCGACGATGATGACGTCGGCGTCGAGGCGGCCGCCGGCCAGTTGGGTCATCACCCGGCTGGCGTAGTCGGAGAAGGCGAAGCCGACCTCCTCGATGCGGATGTCGTTCTGCGCGTCGTGGAACTTCTTGACCATCGCGCGCATCGCATCGTTGCGGCCGGCCTCGGCCCACCACCAGTTCATGAACTTAATGGTGAGCGGCCCGCCTGCCTTCGCCGGGGCGGCCTGGGTTGGGCTGGCTGCCGGCGCGGGGGCACTCGTCGGGGCGGCCGCTGCCGGTGGACTTGTCGGCGCGGCCGCCGGCCTCACCTCGGTTGGTTTGGCGGCAGCAGGGGTCGGCTCCGGCGGCCTCTGCGCCGAAGGCGGCTGTCCACAGGCCGCCAGCAGCGGAATTCCGCCGACGACGAGGGTCAGGGCACGGAGGAACGTCCGCCGATCGACGCGCTGGGTACGGGGATCATGGGGGATTGCCATGCTGATCTCCTTTCTCTCAGGCTCCTGGCCTGGTACCAATGGCAGCAACGACGACTGTCTCGGCGAGCGGTTAAGCTCGCACAACGACCGGACGGACGCGCGCGCTCCCTACGACCGACACCTGGCTGAGCAGAAAGGCCGCCGCACCCACCGGAACGGCCTCCGCCCCCAGGTGCGAGGGCACCACCTGGACGGCGCCGAAGGGCACCGGCATCGTGCGCCGGCGGACCACCCGCTGGATGAGCGGCACGAGCGCGGGCAGCGCGCGGATGACTCCCCCGCCCAGGATGAGCATGCCTGGATTGAGGACGTTGATGACGTTGGCCGTAGCGATGCCGACGTATTCGGCGACCTCGCTGAGCACGTCCAGCACCAGCGGGTCGTCGCCGCGGGCCGCGTCGGCGATCGTCTCCAGCGTGAGGAGGTCGCTGTTGCTCTCGGCCAGCGCGCTGGCATGGCCGGCCCGCAGCTCCTCGCGGATGCGGGCGACCACGGCAGGGCCCGCCGCCAGCGCCTCCAGGCAGCCGCGGTTGCCGCAGCGGCAGAGCGGCCCATTCGGGAGCACCGTGACGTGCCCCAGCTCGCCGTCGCTCATGGAGACCCCCTGGTAGAGCCGCCGGCCCACGACAATCCCGGCGGCGATGCCGGTGCTGAGCGAGACGTAGACGAGATTGTCGACGTCCTGCCCGGCGCCGCACCAGGCCTCGCCGAGCGCCGCGGCCTTGGCGCGATTGACGACGGCTACTCTGCTCCCGAACCGCTCGGCGACGATCGATCCGACCGGGACGTCCCGCCAGCCGAGGTCGTGCGCCATCCGGATGGTGCCGGATTCGGAGTCGACGACGCCGGGCGTGCCCACACCGATCCCCAGGAGGATCCCGGGCGGGACGTCGGCCATGACCTCGGCGATGAGCGCGGTGGCCGTAGCGAGCGCGTCCTCGGCCGAAACCGCCCGGATCGAGGCAGCGCGCGACCGAATCGGATTGGCGTTCAGATCGGTGAGAACGGCGCAGCAGCTCGTGGCGCCGAGCTCGACGCCCATGGTGAGCCGAGCGCGGGGATCGAATTCGAGAAGCATGGGGCGACGGCCGCCGGTGGACTCATCCGGCCCGAGGTCCCGCACAAAGCCCTCATGGAGGAAATGATCGACGATGTCGGAGACCGTCGCTTTGCTCAGACCGGTCTCGCGCACGAGGCCGGTCCGGGACACGATCCGCCGGGCCCGGACGAGGTCGAAGACCATCGCCTGGTTGAGCTCCCGCGCGACACGAGCGTCGACCCGCAACCCCTCCATCGCCTCCCGCTTTGTTCGACTGATGAACTAACAGCGAGTATAGCGGGTCGATCAGCCGCTGTCAATCCCCGATTCAGCCCGATTTCGGAGTGGATAAGTTTGTCTGGCAGACATACGAAGTTGCGGGCCTTCATGCGTCATGGCACTTGTCCCGTCATGCGTCATGCGTCACCCATCACCCCCGTCCATCGTCGTGACCCGTGACGCACTGCGCATGACAATGACGTATGACGTATGACGCCTCACCCCTCACCCACCTCGACCCGCCCGATCTCGGCCGCGGGCTCGTCCATGAGGAGCGGGGCCAGCGCGGCGAAGGGCTCGACCGCGCCCGTCGTGAGCAGCGTCAGGCGGCCGGCTCGCTCACGGTGGCAGCGGAGGTTGTTGGCGTCGAGAATCCGCGCCACCTGCCGGGCCACCGGCTCGCCCGTATCCACGATCTCGACGTCGGGCCCGGCCAGGTTGGCGATGACCGACCGGAGGAACGGGAAATGGCTGCACCCGAGGACCAGGGTGTCAACCCCGACGTCGATCAGCGGTCTGACGTATTCCGCACAGACCTGCTCGGCTTCGGCACCGGCCACGACGCCGCGCTCGACGAGGTCGACCATGCCCGGCGCCGGGACGCGGATGACCTCGACGCCGGCCGCGAACCGGATGACCAGGTCGTCGAAGACGCTGCCGGCCAGGGTGCCGGCCGTCGCCAGCACGCCGATCCGTTGCCGCCGCGTCCGCGTCGCCGCCGGCTTCACCGCCGGCACGACCCCGACGAACGGGACCGGGAAGGACGCCCGCAGGCTGGCCAGCGCGGCGATCGAGGCGGTGTTGCAGGCGACGACGATCAGCTTGGCGCCGCGGTCCAGGAGCTCCCTGGTGATGGCGTGCGCCAGCGCCCGGACCTCCGCGGCCGGCCGCGGGCCGTAGGGACAGTGGGCGGTGTCGGCTAAGTAGATCGCCTCTTCCACAGCCAGGAGGCGGCGGATCTCGCGCAGGATCGAAAGCCCGCCCATTCCAGAATCGAACACGCCAATCGGTCGGTCGTCGCTCATGAGTTCCTCCAGCACCGATCAGTGTACCACGTCGGCGGTCAGCGGTCAGCGGTCAGCAGTCGGCAGTCAGCGGTCAGCCGTCAGCAGTCGGCATACAGTTGCATACGATCGATCGCGCCAGCGGTGATCTTGCCGAATCGTCGGTCTGCTGACCGCTGATGGCTGATGGCTGACCGCTGACGGCTGCCCGCTCACCACGACGCGCGTTGCCCGATCGATCGTCCGGTGGTACAATCCGCCGAGTGGACGGCGTGCAATCTGCGGGACAGCCGCTGCCGGGCTCGGCAGGCAGCGGGATCGGCACCCCGACGGGGGATCCCATCCGGTCGACCGCTCGACCGGCTCTGCCGGTTGCCCATCGCCTGGCGAAGCGCGCCGGCCCCCACTACGGCTGGATTGTGGCGGCCCTCAGCGGTCTCGGTGCGATTGAGGTCATCTTCCATGCCAACTTCTTCGCCACGCTCATCCCGACGCTCCGTGCTGAGCTGTCGCTCAGCTACAGCCTGGCCCAGAGCCTCCTCTCGGCGTTTGCCCTGACGTACGGGCTCATGCAGATCCCCGTCGGCCTGCTGACTGATCGCTTCGGCGCCCGCCGTGTCGCCCTGGTCTCGCTCGGCGCCTTCACCGCCGGCGCAGCGTTCACCCCGTTCACCAATAGCTACGCCTTTGGCTTGGCGGCTCGGCTCCTGGTCGGTCTGGGCGCTTCGGCCGTTGCCGTGCCAGGGATGCGCCTGATCTCGGCCTGGCTGCCCAGCAATCGTGCCTCCACGGGAATGGGCGTTCTCATGGTCGGCTCGTCGATTGGCGGCACGCTGGCACTGGCGCTCGTCCCAGTGCTCTCGACGGCGATGGGCTGGCGGCTTGGCTATTCCATCGCCGCGCTCACCTTGCCGTTCGTCCTGCTCCTCTTTGCGCTTCTGTACGCCGACCGCCCGGAGGATGTGGGCCTCACGACCGGCCGGCCGACGACGAAGCGGTCGGCTCCACCGGTGCGGGACTCCCTGCGCCGCGTCCTCGGCGACCGGGGAATCTGGGTCGCCGGCGCTGCCTCCGCCCTGTACTACGGCAGCTATCATGGACTGATCGCCTGGACGCCGACCTACCTGATGGTCGAGCTGAGCCGGCCGGCTACCGAGGCCGGCGCCCTCATCAGCCTCATGCCGGCCTCGGGAATCGTCGTGATCGTGCTCACCGGCCTGTTGAGCGATCGGCTCGGCCGATGGCCGATCTTCCTGACCGGGGCGCTCGGCCAGGCAGGGCTGGCACTCGCCTTCGTCGCGCTGGCGCCTCGGCTGCCGGACGCGGGCCTCGCCGCCTTCATGATCCTGTTCGCCGTTGCCGGGTCCGGCTACCTCAACGGCATCCCCCTGGCCGTTCAGCAGTTCGAGCAGCGCTTTCAGGGAACTGCAACCGGGGTCGCCAACGGGCTATACTTTGTCGGCGCGTTCCTGGTGCCGATCCTGTTGGGCGTGCTGGTGGACCGGGCCGGCGAGCCACACGCCGCCTTCTTCGGCATCAGCGCGCTATCCCTGGCCGGCTTTGTGGTCGGATACGCCGCGCGGAACCGGTAGGATACTTGCCTGGAGTCGCCCGATGATCATGCCACGCACGCTCGACGTTCGCCCGTTTCTCGTCATGGAGGTGCTCGAAGAGGCCGACCGGCTGCGCCGCCAGGGGATCGACGTCGTGCGCTTCGAGATCGGCGAGCCCGACTTCGATACCCCGACCTGCGTCCGGGAGGCCGCCGAGGCCGCTCTGCGGGCCGGCGAGACCCACTACACCCACAGCCTGGGCTTGCGTGAGCTCCGCGAAGCTATCGCCGAGCACTACGGGGAACGCTACGGTGCCGCGTTCGACCCCGACCAGGTGCTGGTGACGTCGGGCACCTCGCCGGCCATGCTGCTCCTCTTCGGCGCGCTGCTCAACCCCGGCGACGAGGTCGTCGTGTCGAATCCGTGCTATGCCTGCTACCCGAACTTCATCCGCTTCGCGGGCGGCGTGCCGGTCTTCGTCGACACCTTCGAGGAGGAGGGCTACCGGCTCCGGCCCGAGGCGATCCAGGCGCGGCTGACCCCGCGCACACGGGCCATCCTCGTCAACTCGCCGGCGAATCCGACGGGCGTCGTCATGGACCGCGCCGCGCTCCAGGCGGTCGCCGACCTTGGCCTGCCGGTCATCTCCGACGAGATCTACCACGGCCTGACCTATGAGGGGGAGGAGCATTCGATCCTGGAGTGCGCCGGCACCGACCGGGCTGTCGTGCTGAACGGCTTCTCCAAGCGGTACGCCATGACGGGCTGGCGGCTCGGCTACGTCGTCGCCTCGCCGGACCTGGTTCGAGCGATGCAGAAGCTCCAGCAGAACGTCTTCATCTCGGCGAGCGCCTTCGTCCAGCGGGCGGCGATTGCGGCGCTCCGCCAGGCCGGACCGGATGTCGAGCGGATGCGCCAGAGCTACGCCGAGCGACGGCGGGCCATGCTCCACCGGCTGGCAGGGATGGGACTGGCGATGCCGGTGCCGCCGACCGGCGCCTTCTACCTGCTGGTGAACGTTCGCGCCTACACCGGGGACTCACTCGCCTTCGCCTTTGAGCTGCTGCGCAACGCCCACGTCGCCTGCGCCCCGGGCATCGACTTCGGCTCGAACGCCGAGGGCTACCTGCGCTTCTCCTACGCGACCTCGCTGGAGAACATCGAGCGGGGGATGGACAGGCTGGAGGCGTACCTGACCGACCGCGTAGGTGCGTCCGCATTCAGCAATCAGCGGTCGGTCTCCGGCGATTTCACAGGCGTTGCATGTGCCGAGCGATCGCTCTGCTGACTGCTGAGCGCGAGCGAGCACGGAAGTGCCTATGGCCTCACTCGATCGCTCGGTCCACAAGAATGTCGGCAGCAATCAGCCCTGCTCGCTCTGGTACACACGGCGAAGCTCGTCCAGGGTGTTCGCAACCTTGAGGGCTTCCTGAATCGCCTTGAGAACGTCCGGATCCTCGATCTTGGAGATATCCGGCAACAGCCTCAGGCCATCGGCGCCAAACTTCAGTTCTAGCCCCAGTGCGATCCCATCGAGCAGTCCCTGCTGAAGCCCCTGCTGGAGCCCCTGCTGGAGCCCCTGCTGGAGCCCCTGCTGGAGCCCCTGCTGGAGCCCCTGCTGGAGTCCTTCCTCTTTCCCCCGCCGGTAGCCGATCCGCTCGACGCTCGTGATGTACGGCATCCTTCGCTCCTCCTCGTACGCTCGCAGGTCATTCCAGAAGCCCTGTTCCAGCTCGTCCGGCAGATCCATGAGCCAGTCGATCACACGGAACAGCTCGGCAATGTCATCGCGGCCCAGTCCCCGATTGTAAAGCCCACGGACCAGGTTGAACTTCCACTGCCGCCGCGCCTCCGCGTCGTCGCGAGTCTCCAGCGTCTTCAGGTGGGCCAGCACCACAACGGCGAAGATGTTGTCGCTAGCTGCCAGCTCCTCCCATCGCAGTGCGTAGTCCACCAGCTTGACCACCGGGTAGACAAAGCCGATCTGACAGCCGAACAGGCTGTACGCGAACCGGTCGGGTCGCCAACTGGCGCGTTCGTCGCCGAGCACGGCCAGGCTGGCGACGGGTAGGCGGTACCGGTCGAACAGCCGGTAGTTGTAGACGTACATCCGCTCGGCGAAGGCCGATTCCGCCTGCCCCTGCACCTCGATGTGGACGAGCACCCATGCCTCGCCGCCGCCTCGGCGCCGGACCTTGACGAGCTTGTCGGCGAGCCTCCGCCCGAGCGCGGCGTCCCGCGTGACCTGCTGCAACTCCTTGTCCAGGAACTCGTAGTCCTGGTCCCAATCGATGGCGGCGTGGGCGTCTGGGAAGAAGAACGCCATGAACGGCTCGAAGTAGCGTTCGAGCGCTTCCTTCCAGGCGCTGTCGAACTCGACCTGGCGCTCGTTCATGCTGCACATGATCAGATCGTCTGGTTGGCGATCGCGAGTTGCTCCAGCGTGTACCGTTCGAGATTGGCGCGCCGGCGCTCGGTCAGCACCTCGCAGACCCAGCCCCAATGGAGCGATACCCAGTCGCCCGGCGCGGCGGCGTCGACGAACCCGCGGCCGTCGATCTGGCGGAGCACCCGCGCTGGCTGGGCCTCGGCCAGCACAAGCTTCCCCGCCCGGAGCACCAGCGGCTGTCGCTCGACGAGCAGTTCGCCGCCCTCCGACGACACGACCTTGCCCCAACTGACGCGGCACTGGTCGAGCGTCGCCAGCGTATTCGGTAGCTCGCCAACCCGGCTGTGGACGTCCAGCACGTGGAAGCTGTGGTGCGGGCGCGCGCCGGCCGGCGCCTTGCCCAGCACGAGGTCGCGGGTCCGGCCCTGGAGCTGCTTGCCGAACCGCTCCACCAGATGGTCGTAGAGCTGCCGGACCTCGACGCCCTGGAGCAGCTCGTTGCCGATCCAGTACGCCTCGACGACCCGGACGTCGAAGGGATCGGCGATGTGGTTGGTCCGGGCGATGAGCTGAAGATAGGGCAGCGCGCCGGCGAAGCGCCGCAGCAGCGGCGTGAGCCCGCCGTCGGCGGCCCCGGCGATGCCGTACTCGAAGAGGGTGCGGTTGTCGTCGCCGCCGCAGTAGCGGAGTCGGTTGGGCATGAAGGCGTAGCGCACGAACTGGAGCATGCCGGCGATCGCCGGCGAGGCAAGGATGGTCATCGGCTTGACTCCTCCATCTCGCGCTGATAGAGCGCATCCAGCTCGTCCAGCAGCGCCAGGATGGCCGCCGCCTCATCCGGCTCGATCCGCGCCAGCGCTAGCCCCGCCTGGTGGTAGACCCAGTCGCCGGCGGCGATACCGTCGAGCCCGATCAACGCAACGGGCTGCTCCCGGCCGTTCTGCACGACCCAGCCCGTGGCGCCCTCAACCCTCGTGATCTGCGCCGGGACGGCCTGGCACATCGTCGAACCCTCAGTGCTCCCAAGGATTGGCGAACGAAACGAACCGCAGAGGCGCAGAGGACGCAGAGAACGAAGACTGGTGGTTCATGATTGACTGACGTCGATGCTGCGGAGCACTAACTCTGGCGCCGCCGTCGTCGGCGTGCCCGCCTGGCCGCACGACGGGCAGGTCGCCTGGGTCTTCGTGCTCAGATAGGGCGTGCCGCATTCCCAGCAGTGCTGCGGGATCTCCTGCCACTCGACGGCCAGCTCGGCGCCTTCGGCCGGCGTGCCAGGGCTCATGAGCCCGAACAGCGTCTGCACCGCCTCGGGCGTGACGTGCCCGCCCGGCGCGATGGCGAAGGTCAGGCGCTCGATACGCTGCGCTCCGACCTGCTCAGCGGTCTGTGCTGCTCGCCGCAGCGCCTCGGCCATCAATCCGACTTCGTGCATCGATTTGACCTCTCTGGAACTCGACTGGCGCGCGCAGACGGGGCGGCCAGCATGACAAACGAGATCTCCAGAATCACCAGATGACCTGCCGCATGCTCCATCTCCGGCGATCAAACTTTGTCCGGCCGTAGTATAATACCCCCGGCAAGGCGACTGGGCAAGCCCATGGCGGCACGACCTCTGGGAGCGCAGGCGGGACGCCTGCCGGAACTCGCGCCGTTGACGTGCCGGGGCAGGCAGGATGCCTGCGCTCCCAGACGGTCCCCGGATCGACATGGACACTGTACTCTCGTTTACCGAACGTTTCCTTTTCGCAATGGGAGTGTGCGATGTCTCCACGCTCGGTATCAGTCTACTGGATCCAGTGCGGGGGCTGCGGCGGTGACACCATGGCGTTCCTCGACGTGGAGTCGCCGGACGTGCTCGAGCTCCTCGACCTGCTCGACGTCGAGGTGCTCTGGCATCCTTCCCTCTCCAATGGGAGCCCGGCGGAGCACCGGCAGTTGGTCGAGCTGCTGCTCGCCGGCGAGCAGCAGCTCGACGTCCTCTGTATCGAGGGGGCGATCATCCGCGGGCCCGGCGGCACCGGGATGTACGACACGATGTTCGGCAGACCGAAAAAGGATCTTGTCGCCGGGCTGGCGAGACGGGCGAACATCGTGCTTGCGGTCGGGACCTGCGCGAGCTTCGGCGGCATCGGCGCCGACGGCGAGGTGGAGGCCACCGGTGCCCAGTTCCTCAAGTGGGAAAAGGGCGGCTTCCTCGGCCGGTCCTTTGCGGCCAGGAGCGGGCTGCCGGTGATCAACCTTCCCGGCTGCCCCTGTCATGGCAACGTCCTGGAGGGGACCCTGTCGGCGCTGGCCGCCGGCGCACCCCTGCCGCTCAATCGGTACAACATGCCGCTCGAATGGTACGGCATGCTGGTCCACCAGGGCTGCACCCGGAACGAGTACCACGAGTACCGGGTCGAGGAGCACGATTTCGGCGAGAAGGGCTGCCTGTTCTTCCACATGGGCTGCCATGGCCCGCTGACGTACGGCCCCTGTAACAAGCTGCTGTGGAACCGGCGCAGTGTGAAGACGCGGGTCGGCGTGCCCTGCTTCGGTTGCACCCGGCCCGATTTCCCGCAGCCGCACCCCTTCTTCAGGACGCGGAACATCGAGGGCGTTCCCCTCGTCGTTCCCGACGGCGTCGACCGAGCGCATTACCTGGCGTACAAGGGTATGGCTGCGGCCGCCGCGCCCCAGCGGCTGAAAGAGCGTCAGAGCAGAGTATAGGCCTAGAGGCCGGTACATCAGCACATCAAGAAGAAAAGGGAAGCAGGATGTCACAGCGGACGACGATCGACGTGCCCCTGAACCGGGTCGAGGGCGACCTGGAGATCCGTGTCGATCTCGACGACGGCGTCGTCGCCGACGCGTGGAGCTCAGGGACGATGTATCGGGGTTTCGAGCGAATCCTCGTCGGGCGCGGCGCCCTCGACGGGCTGGTCATCACGCCTCGTATCTGTGGCATTTGCACCACGGCGCACCTGGCGGCAGCCGCGCGTGCGCTCGACGCGGTTGCGGGTGTGAAACCGCCGCCAAATGCTCTGCGTGTCCGGAACCTCACGCTGATGGCTGAGCACATCCAGAGCGACGTTCGGCACGGCGTGCTGATGTTCATGCCGGACTTTGCCAATCCCGCCTATCAGGCCAACCCGATCTTCGACGAGGCCGTCCGGCGGTATCAGCCGTTCAAGGGCGAGACGGCCATCCAGGTCATCCGGGAGACCAAGAAGGTCCTCGAGATCGTCGCCATCCTCGGCGGCCAGTGGCCCCACTCATCGTACATGGTCCCGGGCGGTATCGCTTCGTTTCCGAGCGTCGACGATCTCCTGCAAAGTCGTCATCTCCTCAGGCAGTATCGCGCGTGGTACGAGCGACGGATCCTGGGCTGCACCCTCGAGCGCTGGCTGGAGGTCCGAAGTGGCGCCGACCTGGACGCCTGGCTCGACGAGAGCGACGCTCACCGGTCGAGCGACCTCGGCTTCTACATCCGGTTCGCCCGCGCCATCGGCCTCGATGGGATCGGGCGGGGGCATGGCAACTTCATCAGCTACGGCTCCCTCGATCTGCCGGAGGGGACGAGCGTTCGCGGCCGGCGGACGGGAAGCTTCCTCGTGGCGGCCGGCTTCGCCCGCGGGACGCAGGTGGGCGCGTTCGACCAGGCCCTGATCGCCGAGCACGTCGCCCATTCCTGGTTCGTCGATTACGACGGCGGCCGGCACCCGTTCGAGGGTGAAACCCGCCCGTACGCGACCGGCCACGAGAGCAAGAGGTACTCCTGGGCGAAGGCGCCGCGCTACAATGGGCTGCCGGCTGAAACCGGTCCGCTGGCGGAGATGATCATCGCGGGCCATCCGCTGTTTGCCGACCTCGTCGGCCGTGGCGGCCCCAGCGTCTTCGTGCGGGAGCTTGCCCGCCTGGTCAGGCCGACCGAGCTGATCCCGGCGATGGAGACGTGGCTGGCCGAGGCGACGGGCGGCGACACCTTCTACGTCTCCCCGGGCGAGATCGTCGAGGGCATCGGGTTCGGGCTCACCGAAGCGGCGCGCGGGGCGCTCGGCCACTGGGTCAAGATCGAGAGCGGCAAGATCGAGCACTATCAGATCATCACGCCCACGGCCTGGCACGCCTCGCCACGCGACGGCAACGGCGTCCGCGGTACGTGGGAGGAGGCGCTCGTCGGCACGGCGATCAAGGACGCCGGCAACCCCGTCGAGCTAGGCCACGTCGTCCGATCCTTCGACGCCTGCCTCGTCTGCACCGTGCATGCCGTCAGCCGCGGACAAAACCTCGGGAAGGTCACGCTGGGCGCGTGAAGAGATGAAACGGATCATCTGCGTCGGCAACCGCTTCATCCCGGCGGACGCAGCCGGGCCGCGGGTGTATGACGCACTCGTCCGGCGGGAATTGCCGGATGGCGTTCAGGTCGTCGACGGCGGGCTAGCGGGACTGGACCTGCTCCGCTTCGTCGAGGGAGTCGAGCGCGTCGTGTTCGTCGATCGGGTCGTCGGCTTCGGCCGGCCGGGCGAGGTGGTCGTCCTCGACGCCGTCGAGGCAGCGGTGGCGGGTGGGACTCGCTACGATCATGCGGCGGGGTTGACCTATCTCCTGCGGGCGCTGCCGGTGGTGTGCGAGGGCGCGTTGCCCGACGTGCTGCTGGTTGGCATCGAAGGTGAACCCGACGAGGCAGCCATCGCCGCGGCTGCTGCACTGAGCCTACAGGTTGTCATACGCGGCCGTCGTCGCGACGCTCCGGTCGCAACGGAAACCGATGGAGGCGGAGCATGAAGAAGAACGGTCCTGCGCAGTCCATCGAGGCGGTTCTCGAAGAGAACGCCCTGCTCAGGGATGAGGTGAGGGTCTCACGACAGGCGTCGGAGATCGCGGCGTCGCTGGTCGTCGACCAGTTCGTCAAGCTCGAAGAGATGATCAGTCGCCTGGAAGAGAGCTATCAGAGCCAGGGCGTGCTCAACGAGCTGCTGCGCGTGCCGCTGGACAGATCGCCCGAACAGATCCTTTCGCGCGCGCTCGAGGCGATCCTGCGAACCCCCTGGCTGATGCGGCCGCGGGGCGCCATCTTCCTCGTCGACGACGACCCGGACGTGCTGGTGCTGAAGGCTCACCGGGGCCTGCCGCCGGCCGTCCAGACCGCCTGCGCGCGGGTGCGGTTTGGCGAGTGTTGCTGCGGCCGGGCCGCTCTGCGCGGCAAGATCGACTTCGCCGCGTGTGTCGACCGCTTCCAGGAGGGCTCCGACAACGGCTCCTCCGTACACGGCTGCTACACCGTCCCGCTCCTCTCGGACGGCAGGGTGCTGGGAGTCGCTGTCCTCTACCTGGAAGAGGGCCATCGCCGGAATGATCGGGAGATCGCCTTCCTGGAGGCAGTTGGCAACACGCTGGCCGGCCTGATCCGGCGCAAGCGGGCGGAAGAAGCGCTCCAGACGGCCAAGGAGGCGGCAGAGACGGCCAACCGGGCCAAGAGCACTTTCCTGGCGAACATGAGCCACGAGCTGCGGACGCCGCTCAACGCCATCATCGGCTACAGCGAGATGCT
>JACQGW010000288.1 GCA_016199325.1 Chloroflexota bacterium | reverse complement strand
GGTCTACTCGCTCTGGGTCAACAAGATGCTGAAGTCGCGCGAGGAGGCACGCACGCTGCGGGAGATGCTCTCCTTCACGAAGAAGAAGGAGGCGGACCCGCTGATGGACTACCTGGTCTCTTTCCGCGATCGGATGGGGCAGGCGCGCCGGCTCCTGACCGACCCCGCCCGCACGGCCTTCTTCTTCATCACCCTGCCGGAGGCGCTGCCGATCGCCGTCATCACCCGGTTCATCCAGTGGTTCCACGACTTCGGCATCCCCGTCGGCGGCGTCATCGTCAATCAGGTGATCGACCGGTCGTCGCTCGGCGCGGACAGCGCCGATTTCGTCCTGAACCGCGTGGCGATGCAGCAGGGGCACCTCCAGACGATCGCCGAGAAGTTCGACGGCCAGGTCCGGGCCCTCCTGCCGCTCTACGAGCGCGAGGTCCGCGGCGTCGAGATGCTCCGGCGGATGGCCAGTGCCGTGTTCGCTTAATATCCTACTCGCCCAGTAGCACCTCCTCCGCTACCCAGTCGTGGTAGGCCCGGGCGGCGGCGGCGGCCGGCAGCGCGACGATCTCGGGCACCTCGTAGGGATGGTGTTGCTTGATCACCTGCTCGATGGCCGGGAAGAGCCGCCGTTCGCTCTTGATCAGGCAGAGCCATTCACGCGTGCGCTCGGTTCGGCCGCGCCAGCGGTAGACGCTCCGGATCGGTCCGAGAATCTGGACGCAGGCGGCCAGCCGCCGCTCGACGAGCAGGTCGGCCAATGCCTCGGCCGTCTCGACGTCCGGCGTCGTCGTCACGACTTGAACGAGATCGGTCACGGCTTCCTCCTCTCACGGTTGAGACCTGGCAAGGTCCGTGCTAGACTGCGTGCAGAGGACGGCGTTCTGACAGCGCGCAGAAGGACCGAACGACCAACCGACGTTCTTAGCGTCTTTCTTGGCGATCTTGGCGGTTCGTTCTCTCGATACCATTCAGGGAGGGTTCCGCGTGAACATTCTGGTGACCGGCGGGGCCGGCTACATCGGCTCGCACACGGTGCAGGAGCTGGAGCGGCGCGGCCACCGCGTCGTCGTCGTCGACAACCTGGTGGCCGGCCATCGGTCGGCCGTGCGCGGTGAGCTGATCGTCGCCGACGTGGCCGACCGGCCGACCATCGCCGCCGTTGCGCGCGACCACCGCGTCGACGGCGTCATCCACTTTGCCGCCTTCGCCGCCGCGGGCGAATCGGTCGAGAACCCCGGCAAGTACTTCTCGAACAACGTGGCCGGGACCCAGGCGCTGCTCGACGCCCTCGTCGCCGCCGGCGTCCGCCGATTCGTCTTTTCGTCGAGCTGCGCCGTCTACGGCCAGCCCGAGCAGTTGCCGGTCACCGAGGATGCCCGAACCAACCCGGAGAGCCCCTACGGCGAATCGAAGCTGATGGTCGAGCGGATGCTCCGCTGGTACGACCACGCCTACGGCCTGAAGTCCATCAGCCTGCGCTACTTCAACGCCGCCGGCGCCTCGCTCGACGGGTCCATCGGCGACGACGTCCGTCCGGCAACCCGAATCGTCCCGGTGGCGCTGGAAGTGGCGCTCGGCAAGCGCCCCGCCTTCACGCTCTTCGGGACCGACTACGATACGCCCGACGGCACCTGCATCCGGGACTACATCCACGTGCTGGATCTGGCCAGCGCCCACGTCCTGGCGCTCGACCATCTGAACGCGCACGGGCAGAGCGACGCCTTCAACGTCGGGGTCGGGCGCGGCCACTCGAACCGAGCGGTCCTCGAAGCCGTCAAGGCCGTGACCGGCATCGACTTCCCGATCGTCGAGCTGCCCCGCCGCCCCGGCGACCCGGCGCGGATCTTTGCCGACAACCGAAAGATCCGGCAGGCCCTCGGCTGGCAGCCGCAATACAGCGATCTCGAGACAATGGTCCGCACGAGCTGGAAGTGGCGCCAGGCCAATCCGGACGGGTATCCGGACTGATGCGTGTCCACGTTCACCTGAGCTGGCTGGCGGCGGTGGCCGTCTTCTTCTGGCCGCTGGCGACGAGGTTCTTTCCCGATCGGTTCCCGGCATCTTCTGCTCCGGCCGTCGTCGCCGCCGCGGCGGCGACGACGGCCCTCTTCTTCCTCTGTGTCCTCCTCCACGAGCTGGCGCATTCGGCGGTGGCTCGGGCCGCCGGCAGCCCGACCGAATCGATTACGCTCTACTTCTACGGCGGGCTGGCAGCCCTGAAGCGTGACCTGGCCACGCCGGCCGGCGAGCTGGCCGTCGCCGCGGCCGGGCCGCTGACCAGCGCCGTCCTGGCCGGGGGGTTCTACGGGCTCTCGCAGGCGCTGGCGCCGGTGGCGCCAACCGCGGCGGCCGCGACCGAATACCTTGCCTGGGCCAACGGCGCTCTGGCGGTGTTCAACCTGGCGCCCGGATACCCGCTGGACGGCGCCCGGGTCCTCCACGCCATCTTGTGGCGCCTTCGGCGGCGGCCGGAGTGGGCGACGCGGGCGACGGAGCTGGTGGGGCAGGGGCTGGCCTACGTCCTGATGATCGGCGGGCTCGTCGGTGTCCTCCGCGGGCTCGGCCCCGCTGGCCTGGTCCTGATGCTCCTCGGCTGGTCGCTCCTCGGAAGTGCGCGGAGGCGGCGCTAGGGTGGTGCCAATGGAAACTATCCAGTAACCGAAGATACTGTCAACCCCTACTCCCTGTCACTGCTATCATGGTATAATCGTCTGAACATGAAAACCAACAAAGTTCCGTCCTCGCCGCATCGCTTCGGTGGCACCAGTTCTGCCGGGACAGCGCAGCCGGGAGTGAGTCCTCGTGCAACAGGCTGATCCACCATCGGGGGCGGCACACATGGAGCGGCTGATCCGCCAGCGCTCACCGCAGGAGCCATCCTGGGAGACGAACCTCAGAGTTTGCCAGGAGGTGTTGAGCGCGCTGTGGACCGAGCTCGTCCCATTCATGGGCCAGCGCGGCGCGCGTGCGGTTGTTCTGCGAGCGGTCCAGGTTGCCGGCCGGCGGGAGCCCCTGGCCGGCCGGATCCGGGTTACCGAAACCGGGCTCGACTTCAGCGCGCTCTACGCCGAGGCTGCCCCGACCGGCGCCGAGACGCCGGATACCGTCGGGACCGCGCTGGCCCGGACCACCGCCGAGGTGCTCGACGGCCTGATCGGCCCATGCTTGCTGCGAACGTTGCTGGGGGATGTCGAGCTGGCGCTGGACCGTCAGGCGGCTCGCCTTGCCACGCGGCCTGAGGCGAGGCGGCAGAACGCCGGGGGCAAATGAGGGGACGAGGGAGACCAGGGAACCATGGCCGCTAACAATCGGGTGCGGATACCGCTCCTGAGCACCGGGGTGCCCAATCTGGATGCCGTACTGGGGCATGTTTCAGAAACCGCTTGACACTTTGCAGCGCCTCGTTATTTCCCCGCCTTGCCAGCAGTCGGGGCGGCCCTCCAGAGTGTCAACCGATTTCCTGCCGAATTTGAAACATGCCCG
>JACQGW010000287.1 GCA_016199325.1 Chloroflexota bacterium | reverse complement strand
TTCAGAAACCGCTTGACACTTTGCAGCGCCTCGTTATTTCCCCGCCTTGCCAGCAGTCGGGGCGGCCCTCCAGAGTGTCAACCGATTTCCTGCCGAATTTGAAACATGCCGGAAAAGCTACACGGAATTCAGGCACGTCGCCGGCCATGAATATGCCCACGTCGTCGTAGAGCGGTGGAGTCCTGGATACAAGTGGATCGGCGAGAACTTCGCCAACTTCGGCAGCCATCTCGCACGGGGGACGACCGTTAACGACAAGGCAGTCGGCATGGGCATGGGACCCACCAGCATCGACGACGACAGCCAGACGAGCGGGGCCTCCTGGCCCACTCCTGATCCGAACGACGATCCGAACGTCGGCATACCGGGCTGGCCCTGGCAACTTGCCGGCGTCATGTGGGATTTGAAGCACGACGACGTCGTGGAAGCGATCCGGTGGCTGGGTAGCGGATGGACAAGAGGTGAGGGAAGGGTACGATCGTTCTACGAGATACTACCTCTAGACCTGGAAACGACCTTCGAGATCGGCATGGAACGGAGGAAACAGATCTTCCGGAACCACAACTTCGACACGTTCGGTTGGCCGCCCACGCAGACCCTCGCTACGGCCATGTCGGCGGCAGCCGTCGGCCCGGCTGCTTTCACGGACGTGTACACCCACACGGTGAGCGACGCCGATGGGAATGGCCGCTGGGACAGCCTGACCGTTGGGGTCGGCATCAGCACGACGCAGGCCGGGGAGTACCGGGTGCTGGCGTTTCTCGAGGGCGACAGCGGGCATTCCTGCGCCGCCAGCGGCTCGGCCGTCTTCGGCGCCGGCGTCTTCACGGTCCCGCTGACGTTCGACGGCGACTGCCTCTTCCAGAACCGGGTCGCCGGCAGCTACCGGCTGGCCGACGTCTACCTGGAGGACGGCGCCAACGCCGTTCTCGACTATCGCGCAACGGCCTACGTGTTGCCCCGGACCTACGCGCCGGCGGACTTCGAGCCGACGTCTGTCTATCCGGTCGGCTACGCCACCCGCGTCGAGGATGCCGACGGAAACTCCCTCTACGACCGCCTCCTGCTGGACGTCGGCCTCTTCGCAGCGCGCCCGATCACCGTCGGCCTTGCCGGCGACCTGTTCGACAGCACGGATGGCGGCGCTGCCTCGGGCCGGACAGAAGTGGTCCTGCCGGCCGGCACCACCACCGTGACCCTGCCCTTTGACGGCCGGGACCTCTACGCGGCCGGCGCAACCGGGCCGTACACCTTGCGCGGCCTCGCGATCCGCGATCTAGTCGGTTGCTCGAACGGAGGCTGCCTGCTCGCGCTCGAATCGACGATCTACAGCTCTGACCCCGATCTCGTCCTGTACATGACCCCCGTCTTCACCTTCACCCAGTTCGAGCGGCCGCCGGCGTCCCTGGGAGCCGTCCTTGCCCAGGCGGCGGCCGACACGGATGGCGACGGCCTCTTCGACCGCCTGAGCGTCACCGCAACCGTCGCGATCAGCCCCGGGGCGGGCATCAGCTACACCGTTCTCGGAACCCTCTCGCAGGCCGGGAAGGACGTTGCTCGGGCCGAGCGCTTCGTGGCCGGCACGGGCCTGCTGGCCGCAGCGCTGGATTTCGACGGCCGGGAGATCCGCCGCAGCCACGCCGGCGGGCCGTATACGGTCACGTTGCTCCTGCGGGACGACGCCCGCAACTGCGGCGAAACGCTCGGCTGCTTCTCCTCGGCGGTCGTCACGACCACAGCGCCATACAGCTCCACGCAGTTTCAGCTTCCGCCGGAGGAGTACCTGTCGATCGCCTATCGGGATCGGGGAACCGACCTAGACGGCAACGGCCTGTACGACTTCCTCACCGTCGATCTGGATGCGGCCGCGGTGAGGAGCGGCACCTATCACCTGACCGGCCGGCTCCAGGATGCTGCCGGTCGTCCCGTCGCGACGGCGCCGGTCAGCGCGACGCTGGACGGCGTCACCCGGACGGTTTCCTCGAGCTTCCCCGGGGCCGATCTCTGGCGGGGCGGCCTGGCCGGCAGCCGGTATACCCTCACGCTGGCGCTCGACGACGCCGCGACCGGCCAACGGCTGGCCACCCTGGCCGACGTCTACACCACCGCCGCCTATACGTCCACCCAGTTCGAGCCGCCGGCTGCCCGATTCATCGACCGCTACGCCGATCGGGGGATCGACGTCGACGGCGATGGGCTATACGACGACCTGGACGTCGACGTCGGCGTCCAGGTCGTCGTCGCCGGCACCTACCGGCTCCAGGCCGCGCTGCTGGCCGGCGGCGGCCTGCCGATCGCCGAGGCCGCTGCCGCCGGTCCCCTGACGACGGGCACGGTGACGGTGACGCTTCGCTACGACGGCATCGCCATCCGTGAGGCCGGTGCCGCCGGCCCGTACACCCTGACCGGTCTCGTCCTGGAGGATGCCGACGCCCGGCGGCTCGACGAGCGGACGGCGCCCTACACCAACACCGCCTACACCCTCTCGCAGTTCGAGCAGGGCGGCATCATCTCCGGCACGGTCGGGCCGGGCCAACCGGCGTCGTGATCGACGTCCTCGTGCTCGTCGAGGGGCCGCAGAAGCGGTCCGGGCGAACGGGCGGCGATGGGCGCTACCGGTTCGGCGCCCTGGCCGGCGGCACCTACACGGTGCGGGCTCTCCCCTCGCCCGCCCGCAACCTGATCGGAGCCAGCCGGACCGTCGCCGTCCTGCCCGGCCAGGCGACGGTTGTCGACTTCACGCTCGCCGCCGGCGCGACGGTCGCGGGCACCGTGCGGGATCCGGCCGGCCGCGTCGTCTCCGACGTCGTCGTCTCCATCACCGGGCCACAGACCGCCGTCGCCCTGACCGATGCCGCCGGGCAGTACACGATCACCCGCCTGGCAGCCGGTTCATATACCATCTACGCTGTCCCGCCGGCAAGCGCGCATCTCCGCGAAGGCCGTTCGTCCACCTCGCTGCTTGCCGGAGCAACCGGCGTGGTCGACTTCGCCCTTTCGGCAGCCGGCCGGATCGCCGGTCGGGTGACCGACGAGTACGGCCGGCCCGTCGCGGCCGAGATCGACCTGGGCGGCTACGAGCCGCCGCACTACCCGACCGACGCGAACG
>JACQGW010000289.1 GCA_016199325.1 Chloroflexota bacterium | reverse complement strand
CCGCCTCGGACGCCTCCATCTCAATGTGATCGGCAAGGTGGCGAAGCGATTCCAGCGCGGTGAGACGGAGTCGCTCGCATGGTTCTTCGAGACAGTCAAAGCCCAGTCCAAGGGCTCCGACAACTGACCGCGAGACGTCTTGTGTCGCACGCGGATCAGCCCGATTCCAGCAGCACCTTCACAATCTCATAGCTCCGACGCCGCCGGCAACCTCCTGACCCAGACCGACGCCCGCAGCACGACCGTCACCTTCGCCTACGACGCCCTGAACCGGCTGGTCACCAGGAGCTACCCTCGGCTGTGGTCGGGGGGCGGCCAGGGGCAGGTCGTCTCCGTGGCAGACGTCCAGGAGCTCCGCACCGCCGTCAACTTCGCCCGGTCCCTCGCCGGCCAGCCGATCTCCACCTGGTTGGCCGACCCCGTCCTCAGCACGACGGTGCGGGTCCGCGACGACCACTTCAACGAGCTCAAGGCCGCCCTGGAGCCGTTGACCGGTCCGAAGAGCTTCACGGCGGGAGGGACCCATCGTGGGGGAGGGCACGCGGGCCATCTCCGCTCGGGACATCGCCAACCCGCGCAGTTGGCTCGACCGGGTTGCAGACGCCGGGACTGGCGTGCTACGATGCTGGCGATGGCAGGCGAGGGCCGGATTGGGACGTTTCTCGACGAGGTGCGGGCATCGGGTGACTACCGCGGCCAGATCGTTCACGTCGAGCGCATTCCGGCGCGGCAGCCCATCTATGCCGACCTCGATCGACCGCTCCCTCAGCCGCTCCAGGATGCCCTCGCCGCCCGCGGCATCGTCCGGCTCTACGCCCACCAGACCCGGGCCGTCGAGGCCGTCCGCGCCGGCCGGAACGTCGTCGTCGCGACGCCCACCGCCTCCGGCAAGTCGCTCTGCTACCACCTGCCCGTCCTCGAAGCGGTCCTCACGGCGCCGCGGGCGCGGGCGCTCTATCTCTTCCCGACGAAGGCGCTCGCGCAGGACCAGATCCGCAGCCTGCGGGAGCTGATCGGAACGCGGATCAAGGCCGCGGTCGCGACGTTCGACGGCGACACGCCGCCCCAGGACCGCTCCCGCATCAAGCGGCATGCCCAGATCGTTCTCTCCAATCCCGACATGCTTCACCTGGGCATCCTGCCCCACCACGGCACCTGGCAAGCGTTCTTCCAGCAGCTCCGCTACGTCGTCGTCGACGAGGCCCACGTCTACCGCGGCGTCTTCGGCTCACACGTCGCCAACGTCCTCCGCCGGCTGCGCCGAATCTGCGCCTCCTACGGCGCGAGCCCCACGTTCATCTGCTGCTCGGCGACCATCGCCAACGCCGCCGAGCACGTCGAACGGCTGACCGGCCTGCCGGCCGATCTCGTGGACGAGGATGGCTCGCCCTGTGGAAGCAGGGACTTCGTCTTCTGGAATCCCCCGGTGATCGACCAGGCAGGGATGGTCCGCCGCTCGCCCAACACCGAGGCGACCGCCTTGCTCACGGCGCTGGTCACGCGCGGCGTCCGGACGCTGACCTTCACCAGGACCCGCCGGCTGGCCGAGCTCATCCATCTCTATGCTCGCGAGACGCTGGCGGAGGCGGCGCCGGGCGCGGCCGACCGGATCAGCCCCTATCGGGCCGGCTATCTGCCGGAGGACCGCCGCCAGATCGAACGGGACCTCTTCGACGGGCGACTGCTCGGCGTCACGGCGACGACGGCGCTGGAGCTGGGCGTCGACGTCGGCGGGCTCGACGCCACGGTCCTGACCGGCTTCCCGGGGACGATCGCCAGCACCTGGCAGCAGGCCGGGCGCTCCGGTCGCAGCCGCGGCCACGCGCTGAGCGTCCTCATCGGTCTGGACGGCCCGCTCGACCAGTACCTGATGCGGCACCCTGCGGCCTTCTTCGATCGGTCGCCGGAGCACGCTCTGACCGACCCCGGCAACCCCCACGTCCTCAAGCAGCACCTCCTCTGCGCCGCCTACGAGCAGCCGCTCCAGGACGACGACGACCGCCTCTTCGGGCCGGCGTTCGGTCCCTGCGCAGTCGCCGTCGAGGCGGCCGGTCAGATCAAGCGCCGGCGCGACCGATGGTTCCTGACCGCCGAGGTCGAGTACCCGGCCGCCGGGGTGAGCATCCGGTCGGCATCGCCCGATCGATACCAGTTGCTCGACCGGAGCCGGGGCAACCGGGTCCTGGAGACCGTCGAGGCGGCGACCGCCTTCTTCGAGATCCACCCCGGCGCCGTCTACCTGCACCAGGGCGAGAGCTACCTCGTCGAGGAGCTGGACATTCCAGGCCGGACGGCGCTTGCAAGGCCGTTCGAAGGAGCGTACTATACCCAGGTGAGAGACACGACCGACGTCGAGATCATCAGCACGCGCGGCAGCCGACCCGCCGGCAGCACGGTGGCCAGCCTGGGCGACGTTCGGGTGACGACGCAGGTCTTGAGCTACCGGAAGAAGCGGCAGTTCACCGACGAGGTCGTCGAGGAGAAACCCCTCGACCTGCCGCCGCTCTCCTTCGAGACGGTGGCCGTGTGGTTCGACGTCGACGAGGCGCTGGGTCGCAGGCTTCGCCAGCAGGGGCTCGACTTCCACGGCGGGCTGCACGCCGTCGAGCACGCCTGCATCGGCCTGCTGCCGCTCTTCGCGATGTGCGACCGGCACGACGTCGGCGGCCTCTCGACGCCGATCCACCGCGACACCGGGCGGCCGGCGGTCTTCGTCTACGATGGCCACCCGGGCGGCGTCGGCATTGCCGAGAAGGGGTTTGAGCTCCTGGAGGTGCTCTGGCAGCGGACGCTGGAGGTCGTTTCCGAGTGCGGCTGCGAGGAAGGCTGCCCGAGCTGCATTCAGTCGCCGAAATGCGGGAACAACAACGACCCGTTGGACAAGATGGCGGCGCAGGCGATCCTCGCCGCCTTGCTGAAAGCCGGCCGCTGATGGGTGAGGGCGTGCGATCGGTTCCTGCGGCAGGCATTCGGCGGCAAGAAGGT
Organism: Chloroflexota bacterium; assembly: GCA_016199325.1. Next base: position 816 of record JACQGW010000289.1, on the reverse strand, counting down.
GCCGGAGGGAACTCATAGGAACTCATAGGAACTCGTGGGAACCCAGTATCTATCAGAAAGCTCCTTGTATCCAAGAGCGGACCTGTGCGGCCCGGAAGTGCAGGCCACTTTCTGCTACCTAGAACGTCAGGTCTGAGTATATTGAGAAAAGAGGAGGAACCCGTGCCCGACCGTATCGATGTGACCGTCTATTTCGACTTCGTCTGACCGTACGTCTATTCCGCGTCCGTGTGGCTGCGGGACGTACAGCGCGCGCTGGGCGATCGCCTGGCGATCACGTGGAAATACATCTCGCTCGATCAGATCAACAGCGCCCACCCGCCCGAGTGGAAGGTTTGGGATGAGCCCGCCGACCATGACGCGCGCCGCCTCCTGACCTACAAGGGAGCAGAGGCGGCCCGCCGGCAGGGCGAGGACGCTTTCGAGCGCTTCCGCTGGGAGCTGCTGACGGTGCGCCATGTCGAGCGCAAGCCGCTGATCGAGGAACCGACCATCGTCGAGGCGGCCGAGCGCGCCGGCCTCGACGTCGAGCGTTTCAAGGCGGACCTGGCCGACGGCGCGCGCGCCGAGGCGATGCAACGGCTCGCCGAGGAGCATACGGAAGCCGTCCAGAAGTACGGCGTCTTCGGCTGCCCGACGCTCGTCTTCCCGAGCGGCCGGGCGGCCTTCCTGAAGATGCGCCCGGCCCCGGCCGCCGACCAGGCGATGCGAATCTGGGACTCGTTCCAGTTGATCGTCGAACAGACGCCGGACCTGGCCGAGATCAAGCGCCCCACGCCGCCGGCGGCGTAGGGGTCGGGGGTCAGGGGTCAGGGG
>JACQGW010000023.1 GCA_016199325.1 Chloroflexota bacterium | reverse complement strand
CGAGTGATGAGTGATGAGTGATGAGCCACGGGCGAGACCCCCGCTGTCATGCTGAGCCGCAGCGAAGCATCTCCCGGACGTCGTCCGCTTGCGACGGGGAGATGCTTCGCTGCGGCTCAGCATGATCGACGGGGAGTCACCAGGATCGCCCGATGGCTGACCGGAAGCAGCGCCGGTCTCGCCCAAGCCCTCACCCCCGGCCCCGCTCCCACTGGGCGGGGAGGCGGCCCTCACCCCCGGCCCCTCTCCCGCCCGGCGGGCGAGGGGAGACGAGGCGCTCCCCCCGGCCCCGCTCCCACTGAGAGTGTGTATGCAAACGCCATCGGGCGTGCTCGTCCGGCCACTGATGAACTCTTAGGCATGGTTCAAAAGGGGCCGATTCTGCTTGACAGTCTTGCGCGATTCCGCCGCTCGGCCATCGGCCGTTCCTGCCCAGACTGTCAAGTAGCTTTGAACCATGCCTTACTAATTGATCCGGTATGCCCATCGTCGGGGCGGCCACTCGGGGCCGCCTTTGGCGACGCCGATACCAGACTATTTTGTAAAGGTTCATAAGTGGCGGGCTACCGCTGCGAAGCCCACCTTCGTGGACTGGCGTCAGTCGGCGGAGGCCGACTTGGCGATGGTAGCCTGCGGTTTCAACCGCCAGGCGACCCGCGGCAGAGCGCGGAAACGCGTTTCCATACAGACTCTGAGCGGAGAGACGGCGCGTCCCCCAACCCCCGACCCCTGGTATAATGCCCTGGGGAGGGCAGCCATGACGCTACAGCCACGCCGACGGCGGTTCACGGTCGCCGAGTACTACCGGATGGGCCGGTCGGGCATCTTCACGGAGGACGACCGCGTCGAGCTCGTCGAGGGAGAGATCATCGAAATGGCACCGATTGGGGGCAGACACCAGGCCTGCGTCGATCGCTCCACCCTGCTCTTCGCGAGTCGGGTCGGTAATGCGGCGCAGGTTCGCATCCAGGGCCCGGTCCGTCTGAGCGAGGAGAGCGAGGTACAGCCCGACGTCGTGCTCCTGCGCCCCCACGCCGACTTTTACGCCGCCGATCACCCGACGGCGGCAGACGTCCTTCTGGTCGTCGAGGTCGGCGAGACCTCGGCCGCCTTCGACCGCCGGGTCAAGCTGCCGCTCTATGCCCGGAGCGGCGTTCCCGAAGTCTGGCTCGTCGAGCCGACTCGGCGGCTCATTACCGCCTACCGGGACCCCTCGCCCACCGGCTACCGCACCATCCAGCGAGCCCGCCCCGGCGATCACCTCACCCCAGCCTTGCTGCCTGGCCTCCAGATCGCCGTCGCCGACCTGCTGGGATAGAGCAGTGCCGAGAGAGAACGAACCGCCAAGACGCCAAGATCGCCAAGAGAGACGCCAAGAACATCGGTTGGTCGTTTGGTCGATCCCTGTGCAAGCACTCTATGAGTGAGGAAGTCATCATGGGACACGTCGAGCTCGATCCTGCCCGTCCCTGGCCGGGCGATGCACGGCTCACTGAGTATGGCGTTCCCATCTGGGCACTTGTCCGCTATTGGCGGAACGTCGACGGCGACGTCCCGCGTGTGGCATACGCCTATGACCTGCCCGTGGAGGTTGTCGAGGCCGCGCTCGCGTATTACCGTGAGCATCAGGCGGCGATTGATGCGCGGTTGGCGGCGAACGCGGCCGCATTTGGTGCCTGAGAAACGGGTTTGTGGTTTCTCGTTCCTGGTTCGCCGACCGACCTTCCTGACGATTTCCCTGGCGATCTTGGCGCCTTGGCGGTTCGTTCTCTCCCGGCACCGCTTTAGAGTAGGCCATGCTCGATCGCGTAGCGGACGAGGGCGGCGCGGCCGCGGCAGCCGAGCTTGTCCATGAGCCGGGTCTTGTAGGTCTCGACGGTCTTGACGCTGAGGCCGAGGAGGTCGGCGACCTGCTGGTTGGTGTGGCCGCGGGCGACGAGGACGAGCACGGCGCGCTCGCGCTCGCTCAATACGCTCGGCGCGGGGGTCGCGCCCGCGGGGAGCGGCTCGCTCCGGGGTGCCGGTTGGCGGTGGAGGAGCGAGTCCACCAGGTAGGTGGTCAGGCTCGGATGGAGGTAGGTCTCGCCGCGGTGGACCGCACGGACGGCGGCGAGCAGCTCGGTGTCGGCGGCGCGCTTGAGGATGTAGCCGCTGGCGCCGGCTTCGAGGGACTCGCGCAGGTAGCGCTCGTCGTCGTACATGCTCAGGACCAGCACCCGCACGGCCGGCAACTGCTGGTGGATCAGCCGGGTGGCCTCCAGACCGCCGACGCCGGGCATGCTGAGGTCCATCAGGACGAGATCGGGCCGGGTCTCCCGAGCCAGCGCCACCGTCGCGGCGCCGTCGCCGGCCTCGCCGACGACGGCCATGTCCGGCTGGCCGTTCAGCAGGAGCTTCAGCCCGGCGCGCAGCACGGCGTGGTCGTCGGCCAGCAGAATGCGGATGCGGTGGACCGGCGCGCTCAACGAGGCCCTCCCGCACCGAACCGCAGAGGCGCAGAGAACGCAGAGAAGGTCCGAGAGGAGTGACGTTGGTATTTGTCACTTCTCCGCGTCATCTCTGCGTCCTCTGCGTCTCTGCGGTTGATTCCGTCCTCTGCCCCTCTGCGGTTGGTTCCGTTCTCTGCTCGCGGCCCAGGGCGGCGTCCAGCGGAAGCTCGACGAAGACCGTCGTGCCGGCGCCGGGGCCGGACTCGATGGTGAGGCGGGCGCCGAGCAGCTCGGCGCGCTCCCGCATGCCGTGGAGGCCGAGCTGCTGCTCGGGACGGCGGCCCGTCGCGGCGGCGACGTCGAAGCCGCGGCCGTCGTCCTCGACGATGAGGATGAGCGTATCGCCGCGGCGCTCCAGGACGACGCTGACGCTCGCCGGGCGGGCGTGGCGAGCGGCGTTCGTCAGCGCCTCCTGGGCGATCCGGTAGAGCGCCGTTTCGACGGACGGCGCCAGCCGCAGGCCGCGGAGCCCGACGCCGTGGAAGTCGGCGGCGAAGGGGTGCTGCCGGCCGTAGTCGCCGACGTACCGGTCGAGCGCGGCGGCGAGCCCGAGGTCGTCGAGGACGCTGGGGCGGAGGTCGCGGGCGAGCTGGCGGACGCCGTCGAGGGTCGCCGCGACAGTGCCGCGCACCGATCCGACGAGCGACTGGCTCTCCGGGTCGGCGGTCCGGTTCTCGATGAGCCGCAGCCCGACCATCACCGAGGTGAGCGCCTGGCTGGTTTCGTCGTGGAGCTCCCGGGCGATGCGCTTGCGCTCCTCCTCCTGCGCGCCGATGACCTTGGCGAGGAGCTGCCCCCGCAGCGCCTCCTTGCGCTGCACCTCCTCCCACAGGTGCGCGTTCTCGACCGCGACGGCGATCTGCTGGCCCGCCGCCAGGAGGAGCGGCCGATCGGCGTCGGCCACCGGCTGGCCGGGGCTCCCCCACAGGAGCAGGACGCCCAGCTCATGGTTGCGGGTGACCAGCGGCACCCGAAACGGCAGGGCGCTGCCGGCGTCGGACGCTGCTCCGTTCGGCGACGGCGGGGTGAGGTTCCGGACGGCGGCTCGCCAGGCGATCCTGCCCGTGGCCGGGTCGAAGTGGACGGCGGCGCCCCGCCGCAGGCCGAGCTGCCGCACGATCTCCTCCAGCGCGTCCAGCGTCAGCCGGCGGGCGTCGAAGCCTTCGGCGAGGCGGGCGGCGACGGCGTTGAGCATCGTGAGCTCGCGATTGCGGCGCAGCGCGAGCGCGTGCGACGCCTCGAGGTCGCGCCGGGAGCTGAGCAGGCTGGCGGCCATCGCGTTGATGGCCTGCGCCAGCCAGCCGATCTCGTCGCTCGCCCACACGCGGGCCCGCCGCGCGAAGTCGCCGGCCTCGATGGATCGGGTCACCTGGACGAGCTCCAGGACCGGAGCGGTCAGGAGCAGGGTGAGCACGTAGGCGGCGGCGACGCCGATGAGCGAGACGAACGCCGTCGCCAGCAGCAGCTCCGCGGTGATCGCTTCGACGGCCGCCTGCATCCGCCGCTGGGTGAGCCCGACGCGCGCCACGCCGGCCCGGCCTCCCAGGATCGGCACGGCGACGTCCAGGAGAGGCCCCTCGTCGCTGTCGAGCAGGACGAGGTGGCTCTGGCTGCCCTGCAGCGGCACGCGGTGGACGGCCAGGAGGTCGGCTGGGAAGTGCTCGCCGAAGGTGTGGACGAGCACCTGGCCGCTCGGATCGGCGACGAAGGCGTAGCGGACGTCCGGGTTGTTGGCGAGCGTCTCGCCGGTGAGCTGGTGGAGCGCGAAGATGTTGCTGGTCAGGAGGTTGTCGGCGCCGCGGGCGGCGAGGTCGCTGGCGATGGAGACGGCCCGCAGGTGGAGCTCGTCGGTGAGGGTGCTCTCCAGCGTGCGCCGCACCTGCCAGGTGATGCCGACGCCCAGGACGACGACGAGCCCGAGGATGATGCCCATGATCTTGATGCGGATGGGCACGGCGCCGGCGAACCGCCAGAGCAGGTCCCATGGCGAGGTTTCTGGTTTCTGGTTTGTGGTTTCTGGTGGTCTGCTGCCGAACCAGCGACCAGAAACGAGAAACCAGAAACCAGAAACCTCGTCGTTCGAGCGAGGGCCGTGTCATTGGCGAACCTGCTCGGCTTTCTGGACGGCGTCTCGGACGGTGCGGACGCTGTCGTAGGCTCGGTCGTCCAGCGGGACGAAGCGATCGATCCCCAGCTCCGCCAGGATGCGCTGGCCCTCGGGGTCCTCGTGCAGGCCGAGCAGGATCGCCCGCAGGGCGGCTTTCTGGTCGGGGGGCAGCGCGGGATTGACGACGACGGGCGGGGTAGGATACGGGCCGATGCGGGCGATGACCCGGAGCCGCTGGCCGAGCTCCGGCTTTCGCTCGACGGCGCTCTCGTAGACCAGGCTGTCGACGGCCGCCCCGTCGACCAGACGGTCGGCGACCGCGCGGATCGAGTTGTCGTGGCTGTAGGTGTAGATGACCCGCCGGAAGAAGGTTTCGGGCGATTGGCCGGACCGCAGGAGCTCGTAGGTAGGAGCATAGCGGCCGGTGTTCGAGAGCGGGTCGGAGAAAGCAAAGGCAGTGCCCCGGAGGTCTTCGAGTGAGCGCGCCGGGCTGCCGCTCGGGACGATGACGTACGAGGAGTACTCGGCCCGGCCGCGGACGACGGGTGCGGCGAGGAGCTCCATGCCGAACTCGCGCTGCCCTTCGACGTAGGCCAGCGTGCAGACGAAGGCAAGGTCGGCCTGGCCGGAGCGCACCAGCGCGTTGATCTCGCCGTAGGTCGGGCGCTGAATGAGCTCGGCCGGCCGGCCGGACCGCCGGCCGATGGAGGCGATGAGCTCCTGGTAGGAGCGGAAGGTCTCCTTGGGCGAGACGACGCCGGCGACGGCGATCCGGAGGGGGACGGCGGGCGCCCGCGCCTGTGCCTCAGCGGCCAGACCGGCGGCCGGCCCGGCCGGGCTGGCGAGCCGAACCCGCAGGCGCGGCGGTCCGGCGCAGGCGGCGAGCACCAGCGCCAGCAGCACGGCGGCGATCACTCGAATCGACGGGTTCACGCCCCATATCTTACCACTCTGAGGCCGTCGACCGACAGCGAATGTGGTATACTCCACCAGGCAACGGCCCGGTCCGCTGTCCGCTCGAAGCGCGGCAGCGGACAAACGAGGGTTCCACTCGTGGGATGATGAGAGTAGCCGAACGAAGTCGGGTAGATCCCGCTGAGACAACCTACCAGAATGCGCGGATCGCGCATTGGGATGCACTGGCCCGCCGCCTGGACGCCTGGACCGGCTGGGGCGGTTATTACCAGCGCCGACTGGCCGAGATCTATCGATTTCTGGTCGCGCCGGGACAGCGGGTGCTGGAGATCGGCTGTGGCCGGGGGGACCTGCTGGCCGCAGTGAAGCCGGCCTACGGAGTGGGCATCGATTTCTCGGGCGAGATGATCCGGCGCGCGACGCGACGGTATCCGCACCTCCACTTCATTCAGGCCGATGCGCACGAGCTTGACCTGAACGAACGATTCGACGTCATCATCCTCTCGGACCTTGTCAACGACCTCTGGGACGTGCAGGCCGTCTTCCAACAATTGGCCCGGCTCGCCACCCCCCGGACCCGGCTGATCCTCAACTCGTACAGCCGGCTCTGGGAGCCGCCGCTGGCGCTGGCGCAGCGGCTCGGAGTCGCCAAGCCAAACCTGGTCCAGAACTGGCTGACGGTCGAGGATATCGGCGGGCTCCTCTCCCTGGCCGGTTTCGAGGTGATCCGACACTGGCAAGAGGTCCTCTGTCCGTTGCCGGTGCCGATTCTGGCCGACGTGGCCAACCGGTACTTCGTGAAGGTCTGGCCGTTCCGGCAGGCGGCGTTGACGAACGTGCTGGTGGCCCGCCTGCAGCCGTCGCCGAAGCTCCCTGCCGAGAAGCCGCTGGTCTCCGTCGTGGTGCCGGCGCGCAACGAAGCTGGGAACATTCAGGAGATCTTCGCGCGCACGCCTGAAATCGGTGGAGGAACTGAGCTCATCTTCGTCGAGGGGCATTCCCGGGACAACACGTACGAAACGATCGAACGGGCGATCGCCGAGCATCCCCGGCGCCGCAGCAGGCTCTTCCGCCAAACCGGCAAGGGCAAGGGCGATGCCGTGCGGCTGGGCTTTGCTCGGGCGAGCGGCGACGTCCTGATGATTCTGGACGCCGACCTGACGGTGCGACCGGAGGACCTGCCCCGGTTTTATGAAGTGTTGCGATCGGGCAAGGGCGAGTTCGTCAACGGCGTCCGGCTGGTCTACCCGATGGAGAAGCAGGCGATGCGCTTCTTCAACCTGGTGGGCAACAAGCTCTTCGGCCTGGCCTTCTCCTGGCTGCTCGGCCAACCGATCAAGGACACCCTCTGCGGTACCAAGGTCCTCTGGAAGTCGGACTACGAGCTGATCGCGGCCAACCGGGGGTACTTCGGCGACTTCGATCCGTTTGGCGATTTCGACCTGTTGTTCGGCGCAGCCCGGCTGAACCGGAAGATCGTGGATCTGCCCATCCGCTATCGTGAGCGGACCTACGGCACGACGAACATCCAGCGCTGGCGACACGGCTGGTTGCTGCTGCGCATGGTGTTGTTCGCGGCGCGACGGATCAAGTTCGTATGAACCGCCTGTGACGCGCCACAGGTTCTCACTGAGGAAAAAGGGCAATCATCTCGATACTGACTCTTCCGATAGACCAATGAGATCTCGATTAGGAACACTGACCGCCCTACTTGGCTCTCCGCTGCTCAGAACCGTCGCCAGAGCTGTCGTGCGACGGGTCAATCTGAGGGGCGACGTCGCGGTCAAGGTTCGAGGGCATACGATGTATGCGAACACCTTGGACAGAGTCGCCGCGTTGTTTCT
>JACQGW010000022.1 GCA_016199325.1 Chloroflexota bacterium | reverse complement strand
TGGGGCATCAAGGTGACGGCGGTGGAGATCCGGGAGATCATCCCGCCGCGAGAGATCCTGGAGGCGATGGCCCGGCAGATGTCGGCAGAGCGAAGCCGCCGAGCTACCGTCACGGAGGCCGACGGGAAGAGGGACGCGGCCGCCCGGATAGCCGAGGGGCAGAGGCAGGCGGCCATCCTCCAAGCGGAGGGAGAGCGACAGGCATCGATCCTGAGAGCGGAGGGCTTTGCCATGGCCCTGGACAAGGTGTTCGACGTGGCCCGGCATGTGGATAGCAAGACCATGAGCCTCCAGTACCTGGACACGCTGAAGACCCTCGGCGCCGCCCCGGCCACCAAGCTGGTGGTGCCGGCCGAGTTCACCAGCTTGCTCAGGCCCTTCCTGGACCACCTCGGCAGAGCCACCGAGTAACATCCGCAGGTTGGTCAACTGCCGGCCGGAGGGCCGGCCCGCCGGCGCTCGTCCTCCGCGAGGTCGTCGCGAACGGCGTGCGGGCCGAGCGAGACCCCGGCCCGACAGGCGGTGCGAGCAAGCACGTGGCTGACGACCGGCGCGGTGACGAGGAGGAAGCCGACGAGCATGATGAGCCCCGCGCCGACGGTCACGGCGGCCGACCAGACGGCGCCGGCGCGTGCCTCCGGCCGTCGCCAGTCGTAGCCGATCAGGAGGAACGAGGCGACTGTCGTCAGCTCCCAGAAGACGTAGAGCTGAATGAGGTCGGCGGCCAGGACGAGGCCGAGCATACTGCTGCTGAAGAGGAGCATGCCGGCGTAGTAGGTGGCCTCACTCCGATCGATACCGGCATGAGCGCTCTCGTGTGGCAAGTACCGGACCGAGCTGGGGGCAAAGACCTTGTTGGGGCGCGCCGTTGACTGCTCCTATTCCGCCGGCTATGATGATGTGTGAAATCAGGGTGCCAGCCTGCTGCTTGCTGCCAGAGGAACGGAGCGCGGCGTCGGTGACGGATAGGAAGCTCAACCACACCCCGTTGGTGGTCGGCCAGGGCCTGCTCCGCCTGCGCCGGCGCCTGCGCCTGCGGCTGGCCCGGCGCTTCTGGCTGTCGCTCCAGCGCGAGAACGTTCCGCGGGTCGCGACGCTGATCATCGCCCTGATAGTTCTCGGGGCCCTCGGCGTCTATGTCAACGAACAGAACCATGAAACGCCGACCTTCACATCGTATGGCGAGGCGCTCTGGTACGCGATCGTGACGATGACGACCGTCGGCTATGGCGACTTCACGCCGAAGACCACCGCCGGCCGGCTGGTGGGCGTGGTCTTGATGCTCGGCGGTATCGGCTTGCTGTCGCTGTTCACGGCGACCGTCGCCTCGGCACTGGTCGCTCAGAAGATCAAGGAGGGGCGGGGCTTGGAGGCGATCAGGTGGCGTAAGCACGTGCTTGTTTGTGGCTGGAACCAGTACGCCGAACGCGTGCTGGAAGGGCTCTTCACGTCGACCGGCGGGTTCGCCCAGGTTGTCCTGGTCAACGAGCTGCCCGAGGCGACCGCCAACGACATCCTGTTCCGCCATCGTGACCTCGACCTGCACTACGTCCAGGGCGACCCCGCCCTCGAGACGGTCCTGGCCCGAGCGAACGTGCGCGACGCGCGCGCAGCCATTGTGCTCGCCGACACCGCTCACGGCGCGGGCGCGGCGTCTGAAGAGCGGACGACCCTCGTGACGCTGGCGCTCAAGAGCCTGAAGCCGGACATCAAGGTGACGGCGGAGGCGCTCGACCTGAAGAGCGAGGCGCACCTCCGCCGGGCGGGAGCCGACGATATCGTCATCAGCGGTGAGTTCAACGGCTTCCTTCTCTCCTCGGCGGCGCTGGCGCCGGGCATTTCCCAGGTCGTCCGCGGGCTCCTCTCTCACGGCGACACCGTTCTCCGCCGCGAGGCGATCCCGCCCGAATTCGTCGGCCGCACCTTCGGCGAGCTCTTCCTGGCGCTGCGCAGCCGCCACGGCTTCCTGACCCTGGCCATCGTCAGCGAGAACAAGGGCCTGGCGCTCGACGACCTGCTGACCGACGACTACTCCCTGGTGGACCAGTTCATCAAGCAACAGTTCAGCAAGGCCGGCAGGGAGTACCTCCGGTTCGAGGAGGGCGCGCTTCAGGTCGTGGTCAACCCGCCGGATTCCTACGTGATCGGAGAGGACGCCATAGCGATTGGGATTCCGAGGGCCCATGAGCAACGGTGACCAGCTCCGGACGATGCCGCTTTTCGGCGAGCTGACTGAAGAACAGCTCGCCGCCGTCCTCGGCGTCGGCCGCCGGCAGCACGTTCCGGCCGGCGCCGTCATCCTGCGCGAGGGCGACCGGACGGACTCGCTCTACATCCTCGTCGGCGGGTCGGTCGAGGTGACGAAGCGGCTTGGCCTGGCGACGGTGGACCGGGCGAACGAGCCGAAGGAGAAGACGCTCGTTCATCTGACCGCGCCGCAGTGCTTCGGCGAGATGGGACTGCTGGAGAAGGCCGAGCGGTCGGCGACGATCACCGCCGAGCGGGAGTGTGAGCTCCTGGAGATCACCAGGGCGGACTTCGAGCGGCTGGTCGACGCGGACCCCCTCCTCGGCTACCGAATGGTCTGCAACATTGCGAAGATCCTCGCGTTCCGCCTGCGCCGCACCGACCGGGACGTGCTCAACCTCACCATCGCGCTGAGCCTGTCGCTCGGCAACCGGTAATGGCCTGCCACGCGAATCTTGCCGAATTCATGCGTCATGCGTCATTCCGTCACCGTTGGAGCCGCCCTTGCGCAGCACAGTGCTGATCGGCTAGACTTTCTCCAGGAAAGGGAGTAGCCGCTCGGCGCACCGGTGCCGGCGCCTGCCGGGCCGTCAGTACGGGCTTTGCCCCGGCCCGAGCGATTCGCCAGAACGAAACGGGCAAGACTTTCCACGAGAATCGGCCGTGGGGTCTTGCCTTTTTTGCTGCCCCCGGCCTGTGGCAGGAGGTTCTCTCGACCATGCGTCTCTCTGAACCCGCGGCCTCGTCGGACTCCGCCGCCCGCGCGACCCGCCCGACTGATTGGCTGCTGATCGCCCTCGCGGCGGCGCTGGCGCTCCCCTGGGGCTGGTTCTGGCTGAACGGCGTTCATCCGGACCCCATCGCCACGTCGCTGCTCACCGGCCTGGCCATCCTGGGAGCGGCGTTCCTGCTCTCCTGGGCGGCTGAGGCGTTCCAGATCGACGTCTCGCAGGCGTTCGCTCTGGCGCTGCTCGCCCTGATCGCCGTCCTGCCGGAGTACGCCGTCGACGCCGCCTTCGCCTGGAAGGCGGCGGTGGACCCCGCCTACGCCGGCTACGCGGTCGCCAACATGACCGGCGCGAACCGACTCCTGATCGGCGTCGGCTGGAGCGCCATCGTGCTCGTCGCCTGGCTCCGGTATGGCGTCCGGCGCGTTCATCTGGAGCGGGAGAACGCGCTGGAGCTCGGCGTCTTGCTGGTCGCAACGCTCTACGCGTTGACGATTCCGCTGAAGGGCAGTCTCAGCATCGTCGACACCGTCGTGCTGGTGGCGCTCTTCGGGTTCTACGCCTGGGCGACGACGCGGGCGCCGGCCGAGCACCCGGACCTGGTCGGGCCGGCCAGGTCCGTCGGCCAACTCCCATCGGGGCGCCGCCGCCTGGTCACGCTGGCGATGTTCCTGTACGCAGCCGGCGCGATCTTCGTCTCGGCGGAAGCGTTCGCCGAGGGCGTGGTCCAGTCCGGCGTGCGGCTGGGCATCGACGAGTTCCTCCTGGTCCAGTGGCTCGCGCCGCTGGCTTCGGAAGCGCCGGAGTTCCTCGTCGCCATGTTGTTCGCATGGCGGGGGCAGGCGGTGGCCGGTCTCCGGACGCTGGTGTCGAGCAAGGTGAATCAGTGGACCCTGCTCATTGCGACGCTACCGCTCGTCTACAGCTTTGGCAAGGGGGCTCCGGCAGCGCTCCCGCTGGACCCGCGGCAGCAGCAGGAGATCCTGCTGACCGCGGCCCAGTCGCTGTTCGCGCTGGTGGTGATCGCCAACTTCGTCATGGGACGTCGGGAAGCGCTCCTGCTGTTCACGCTCTTTGCCGTCCAGTTGGTCTTTCCCGATGAAACCGTCCGCTGGGCCATGATGGTGCTCTACTTCGTCCTGGCCGCCGGGCTGTTCGCCCTCGACCGGACGATTCGCGCGGGCCTCCGGAGCTTGCCGGGGCTGGTCCGGCTCTCGCTGACCGGCTCTCCCCCGGCGGCCGAGCCGCCGACCCGCGCGGGCCGGCGGCCGGGGGAGCACACCCCCGAGGATAGACTCCCCGCCCCGCCGCCGGTCGTGCAGGATGAGCGGCGGGCCTGGCGGGACGAAAAGCGCTAGCCGAACTTTCGCGCAACCGGCAGCCGGCTCGACCTTTTCCATCGAGTTTGTCCTTGGACCAACGATGGGCCGCGGCGGCCTCGACACCGAGTGGCCTGGGAGCGCACGCCCTCTCGGGAGCGCAGGCGCCCTCGCATCTCGGCCTGCGCCTAGTCCAACTGCTCCCGCCAAGCGCAGGCGTCCTCTCGGGAGCGCAGGCATCCTCGCCTGCCCCGGGTCGGCGGCACCAACGCTTGGTCCTTGCTTCGATCGCCGTGCTCGCCACCGTTTGGCCGTCGACTCATCTCTGGCAGGCGGGACGCCTGCGCTCCCAGACCAGGCGCCGCGCTCCTCTTCCCGGTCGAATTGGATGCTGGTTGTACGAAAGGTAGGGTAGAGGGCTCGGTCGCGGTGGTGCTTGGGGGTGCGCTCTTCAGCCCGTCGCAGTTCGTTCCTTTGCATGCTCAATCGCTGTCCGCGTATACTCGTAACGGACGACGCATGACGCATGACGCACGAGGTGGACCGCATGGCGATGCAGGTGGCGAATCGGGCTATCGGGTTCTGGCAGCTTGTCCGGGAGGTGAACGTCGAGAACATCCGCCGCGAGGCCGAACAGCCGTTCCTGCTCGGCGTCGTCGCGCCGGCGCCGGCGCGCACAGCCATCGTCGACGCCCTGACGGAGGGCGCCGAGTCGCGGGGTCGGCGGTCGATCTACGCCGCCGACCCCCGCTGGCGGCCGGAGGACGAATCGGTCCTGCGCCGGGCGAACGCCATCGTCGCCTACGTCGCGGCAGACGACGGCGAGACGGTCGCGCGATTAGCGGGGCCGAGCCGTTCGCCGGTGCTGCTGGTCTTCCCCGCCGGCGCGGCGCCGGCCATCGGGCTGCCGGCCGGTGCCTCGCCGCTCTGGCGGGAGACGTCCATTGCCGGCCTGGCCCGACCGGAGATTCAGCGGCGCCTCATCCCGGAGACCCTGAAGCTTGTGCCGGAGCTGGCGCTGGCGCTGGGCAGTGCGCTGCCGGCCTTTCGCGGTGCCGCGCGCCAGACGGTCATTGGCGAAGTCAGCCTTGCCAACGCCAAGCTCGCCGCGCTCTCCAACATCCCGGCGGTCATCCCGGTCGTCGGCGGCCTGCTCGGCGCCGCCGGGGACTTCGTCATGCTGACAAAGAACCAGATCATGCTCCTGTACAAACTGGCCGCCATCCACGACCGGAACACCGGGCAGGGGCTCCGGCTGATCGCCGAGGTTGCGCCGATCATCGGCGCTGCCTTCCTCTGGCGGAGCATCGCCCGGGAGCTCGTCGGGCTGCTGCCCTTTCTGGTCGGCGCCGTGCCCAAGGTGCTGATCGCCTACACCGGCACGTTCGTCGTCGGCGAGATGGCGGCCTTCTACTACGCGACCGGCGAGCGCCCGACCCGGGATCTGATGGACCGCTGGTATCGGCAGGCGATCGAGCGGGTCCGCCTGGGGCTGCCCGCGTTCGTAACGGGCAGGGCTCTTCGGCCGACCGACGAAGCGTCCGCACGCGAGGGCTGAGCGGGCGCCTGATCGCGGGAAGCTTGGAGCGGTGCCGAAAGAACGAACCGCCAGGACGCCAAGATCGGCAAGGAAGACGCCGGGAACAAAGGTGGAGCGAGGGTAGGACTGTGAGGGAGCTGCTTACGGTCATCACCAGGAAGGGCCAGATCACCGTTCCGGCCGAGATCCGCAGGGCACTTGGTCTGAAGGAAGGGGACAAAGTCGCCTTGACCATGGAGAACCACGAGGTTCGGCTGAGGCGTGCTGGGAGTGTCGTCGAGCGTACCGCCGGGATCCTCAGGGGAGATGAGCCGGTGCTTTCGGCCGAGGAGCTCCGGGTGGCAGCAGAGCGAGCTATCGCGGAGGCGACTGTCGAGCGGATGGGTGGATAGATGGGGCCGCCGTTTTTCGACACCGACGAGGTCCTTATCGTCGCGAGGGCGGGTCTCCCTGGCCTGAGCCGGCTGCTGAACGCAACCGGTCGAGGGCTGCCCGCGCTTGGATGGCGACCGCCTGATCCGGCGGCTCCGGGCCGTAGCGCGCCTGGACGTACGCTTCGGTCAGGATATCGAGCGCGTCGGCGGCGAGCCCCGGCTGGCCGCGCAACCGGCCGGCGTACTCGTGGGGTGTTTGGCCGGGGTGCCGCGGCCAGCCAAGCGCGGCGCCGAGCCGTAACAGCTCCCGATACATGGCGCGCAGGGAGAGCGTTTCGGGCGGGCTCGCTTCATCCTCGTGCGAAGGGTCTGCGGTCCTGAAAACCGGCTGCCGGCGTCTGATCCGGCGGGCCAGCCAGCGGTGGAGGAGCGCTCGTACTCCCGGCCAGGACCAGACGAAGTCTCGCTCCTCCTCGATCGCATCCTCCGCCCCCCAGTCATTCAGGCGGCTCATCGAGCGGACCAGCGCGGCAAGAATAGCGGCCGCCACGAGGCCGAGGAGCACCCACTTGATCACGGCGATCGCCTCGGGAGAGAGGACGGCGCGTTCGGCCTGGTCGCGGAACTGGCGGAACTGATTGAAAGCGTCCACGTTGATCTTCGGCAGCCCGGCCGGCGTGTCATCGCCGCGCAGGCGCCGAATGATCCAGATCAGCCCCTCGAGGAGCAATCCGATGGGTAGCGCGACGACGAACAGGGCTACCAGGGCAATGAGCTGGATCGTCGGCAGGACCGCCCGCGCCAGCGCGTCGAGGAGGTCGAACGAGACCATCTGGGCCAGGACGATGGCGACCATCAGCATCGCTCCGACGAGGGCAATGAGGAAGCCGAACCAATGTCGGTTGACCAGCAGCGCGATGTTCTCTCGGGCGCGGCTTTCGCCCTGCATCGACTCGACCTGGACAAGAGCAACCGCCGTGAGTCCGGCAAACAGGAATGTTGTAACGGCGGCGGCCATAACGTCCGACCCGGCGAGCGGCGCCACGGCGGTACGAAGGACGAGTCCGACGGCAATCCCGACGAATCCCCAGCGGAGGGCGCCCTCGACGTCGTCTGCGTAGAGGGGGTGGCGCGCTCGCCGGAGTCCGCGCCACCAGAGGTAGAGCGCGAAAGGGAGCGCGACGACGGCCGGGTCGGGCCGGTGGAACGTCGCCGGCAGCGCCCGGACCAACGTGGCAATCCAGCCAGGGTCTACCGGGCCGTAGCTCGCCAGCGGCCCGGCCCGCACGGCCAGGAGCGCCCCCAGGATCCCACCGGCGGCCACGACCCCCCGGGCCTGGCCAACTGGCCAGCCTCGCCGCCACGCCGTCCGGGCGAGCAGCCAGCCGCTGCCGATCAGAGCGGCAATAGTTGGCGCCGGCAAGAGGGCATGGCCGGGAGGCAGACCGAGCCAGACGCCGAAGAGCGTGGCCCAGATGGTCAGCCAGCCCGTCTCCATGCCGACGACGAGCGCCGGCAGGAGCCATGTTCTAGCCATGGGGAACCGCCAGTGCCTCCGGTGCACTCGACGGGCGAACCCGCCGGACGACAACCCCGTCCAGGCTCAGCACAGGCGCTTCGTCGCCGATGAGCATCAGCACGACGGGGTGGCCGCGGCCTCGCAGTCGGCGAAGCGCGGCAACCGTCTCGACCCCGACCGCCGACGCAACGGCGACGACCGTTGTTCCGAAGGGCAAATGCGGCGCCTGGTCGGCCAGGACTGCGGCGAACGACTGCGTCGCGAACGTCCGGAGGCGGGCGAGCGCGTCGAGGACCCTGAGCAGTTGGCCGGGGTCCTGGCTCGGCGGAATCGCCACCAGCGGCGGCACGATTTCGCGGCCGTGGGCCAATCGGTCGCTGCTGTTGGCGTAGAGGCCGACCTGGTAACGCCGCTCGATTGCCCAGCCCGCGATGGATGCAGTTGTCGTAATTGCCTGCTCGAGCAGCTCTGGGCTGTAGTCCATCCACCACCAGCCGTCGCCGCCATGCGTGTTGACGTTCAGGAACAGGCAGAGCCGGTAGGTCGTCGTCGCCTCGTACTCGCGGACCTGGAGCTGCTGGGCGCGGGCCGTTGCCGGCCAGTGGATGCGCCGGGGGCTGTCGCCGGGGGCATAGTCGCGGACGCCGATCGTCCGCGATGGATCCTCGAAGATCCAACTGGGCGACCGGCGATCGCCAAGCGGCTCCCGCGCCGGCAGGCCGAGGGCTTCGAGCGGGACGATCCGGGGGTGGACGAGGAGCAGGTCGACGGTCGGACGGGTTTCCTCGGCCCAGGCCAGGCCGAACAGGTCGCCGGACCGCAGCCGGACCGGGCCGAAGATGTGCTCGCCCCGCGCTCGACACGGCAGGGTGTAGTGGCGTCGAACCCGCTCGTAGGGCCGCAGCGCCACCAGGTTCTGGAGGACGCGCCGACTTGGTTTGTGGGAGTAGGTCGTCCGCCCCACCGGCGGCACCAGGTCACGCGGGATTTCGTCGTCGATCGTCACCCAGGCGAGCGGCAGGAGCTTGCGGTTGACGATCTCGACAGTCAGCTCGACGGTGTCACCAAACGAGGCGCGCTCGGTCGAGAAGACTCGCCGGTACTCGAGGTTCGTCAAGCAGAAGCGGCGCCAGAGCTGCGAGACGCCGATGGCCACCCCGATGACGACGCCGGCGACGAAGAGCAGGCCGTCGCGGAACACCGCGGCGACGGCGAGGCCGACGATGATGCCGACCAGCCAGAACCGGCTACCCACGGCGCCGCTCCGTCGCCGCTGCCGCGGCGTCTTCGACCGGCACCGGCACCTGAGCGACGACGTCGCGCACCACGTCCTCGTCGCGCTGGTCGCGCAATCGGCCGGCCGCGCCGACGATGAGCCGATGGGCCAGGACCGGGACGGCCAGGTCCTTCACGTCGTCCGGCCGGACAAATGCCCGGCCCCGAATCGCCGCCACAGCCTGGGAGGCGTGCAGCAGCGCCAGCGTCGCCCGTGGACTGGCGCCGAGCTCGACGCCGGGGTGGTTCCGCGTCGCCCGCACGAGCTCCACGAGGTACTCCTCGACGGCCTCGCCGACGAAGAGCCCCCGGCAGACCCGGCCGATCGCGGCGATGTCGTCGGCGTCGGCCACCGGCGTGAGGTCGGCCAGCGGGTTCGTCTCCTGGAACCGGCGCGCGATCTGCACCTCCTCCTCGCGCGTCGGGTAGCCGACCCGCAGCCGGAGAAGAAAACGGTCGAGCTGCGCTTCGGGCAGGGGGAACGTCCCTTCCAGCTCGACCGGATTCTGCGTCGCCAGGACGACGAACGGCCGCGGCAGCAGCCGCGTTTCGCCGTCAACCGTCACCTGCCGCTCCTCCATCGCTTCCAGGAGCGCCGATTGGGTTCGGGGCGTTGCGCGATTGACCTCGTCGGCCAGGAGCACGTGGGCGAAGACGGGTCCGTGCCGGAACTGGAACTCCTGGGTCTGCTGGTTGAAGAAGCTGACGCCGGTGACGTCCGACGGCAGGAGGTCGGGCGTGCACTGGATCCGCTGGAAGCGGCAAGCCAGGCTACGGGCCAGCGCCTTGGCCAGGCTGGTCTTGCCGATGCCCGGCACATCCTCGAACAGGACGTGCCCTTCGGCGAAGACGGCGGCGACGAGCAGCTCGATCACCGACCGCTTGCCGACGATGACCCGGCCGATCTGCTCCTGGATCCGCGCGGCCACCTGCTGAACCTCGTGTACGCCTTCGATCACGTCTCACCTCTCCCCGAGCCAACGTCGTACAGGGCGGCCTTCGCTTGATCGGGGCCGCCCGCGGCGGCAAGCCGGCCGATCTCCGCTGCCAGCGCGATGAGCCGATCGATGGCCGGCTCCAACTGCTCGGCGAGCGCCTCGTCGAGCCCGCGAAGGCTTGCCGCAAGAGCGTTCCGCTGTGACCAGGTGAGCTTCACGGCGACACCTCGTCCTCGACCCGGACGTAGAGCGGCTCGCCGGCGCCGGAGTAGGGCATTGACAGGAGCTGTCGAATTGCCGCAAAGACGACCAGGAATGGGCCCACTCGTGGCCGCTCCCGCCGCTGGTCGTACTCGTAGCGGTAGGCGTCGCCGCGGGAACGCTCGATGATGATCTCGGCCGTCGTCTCGGACTCTGGCATGGTCACCTGCAACGCAACGGGCAACAAAAAAAGCTCCTACTCCACCGGTACCATGGGAGTAGAAGCTATCAGCCAGTTGGCGAACTGACGCTTGGACGTCGCCGGGCACGTCCGGGCGAGCTTCATCGCCACTTGCATCGATCCCGGCTTGACCGCCGCCCAGTCGCCGAACGTCCGGATCGGGATCTGCGCCTTGAGCGCGCCGGGCGACTTCCTCGTCGGGTACGGCCGACGGCCGCCCGACGTGCGGTACGGCTTGAGCAGCCGAT
>JACQGW010000282.1 GCA_016199325.1 Chloroflexota bacterium | reverse complement strand
CCGCCCGGGCATACTCCAGAATCACGTCTCGGATCACGTCGCCTCCCAGGTTCGGTAACACACCTTTTGAGGCAACTGTACCCCGTTCGGTAACACTCATTATGAGTCGGATCGCCTCCTTGTCGGGCACAGCGAGTTGTGCTATAGTAATCCCGGTGCACCATCCTGACGGCGATGGAGACCCGCCGCAGCGGCGGCCACACGGCCGCGCTGGAACCGCAGTCGCTGACTGCTAATGGCTCCTGACCCTGGCATGCACGGCCAGAGCCGGGAGCTTTTTTGTGCCTCCCGTCGGTGTGGCTGCCTCCCAGCCCTGGCCTCGCCGAGTCGATTTGCACTCTTGAGCAGAGCAGGAGGCAGGACGTGGAGAACACCTGGTTCGTAGCCGCCGCGTGGATGGGGCTGGCCCTGCTCGCCAGCGTCATCTCGATTCGCCTGGGTCTGTCGGTTGCGCTCGCCGAGATCCTCGTCGGCGTCGTCGGCGGCAACGTGCTTGGCCTTCACACAACACCCTGGATCGACTTCCTGGCCACGTTTGGCTCCGGGCTGCTGACCTTCCTCGCCGGCGCCGAGATCGACCCGGAGTCGTTCCGCCGCCACCTCAAGCCGTCCATCGCCATCGGCGCCGTCTCTTTTCTCTTCCCGTTTCTGGGCGCCATGGCCTTCGCCTACTGGCTGGCGGGCTGGAACTTCCGCGCCGCCGAGATCGCCGGCATCGCCCTCTCGACGACGTCGGTTGCCGTGGTCTACGCCGTCATGATCGAGACCGGCCTGAACCAGACCGATCTCGGCAAGCTGATCCTGGCCGCCTGTTTCATCACCGACCTGGGCACGGTGGTCGCGCTCGGCATCCTTTTTGCGAACTTCAACGGGTGGCTGGCCCTGTTCGTCGTCGTCACCGCGGCGGTGCTCTGGAAGCTGCCGATGGTGACCCGCTGGGTGATCGCGCAGTGGGGGAACCGGGTCTCGGAGCCTGAGGTGAAGTTCATCTTTCTGGTCCTCTTCGTCCTCGGCGGGCTGGCGACGACGGCGAAGAGCGAGGCCGTGCTGCCGGCCTACCTGGTCGGCCTGGTCATTGCCGGGGTCTTCGTCCGGGACAAGGTGCTCGTCCACCGGATGCGGGCGATCGCCTTCACCATGCTGACGCCGTTCTACTTCATCAAGGCGGGGCTCTTCATCTCGGCCCCGGCCGTCATCGCCGGATTCGGCCTGATCGCTGTGCTCCTCGTCGTGAAAATCGTGACGAAGTTCGTCGGCGTCTGGCCGCTGACGCGGGTGTTCCGGCTGAGCGCCCGCGAGGGGAGCTATACGACCCTGCTCATGTCGACGGGCCTGACGTTCGGGACGATCTCGGCCCTCTATGGCTTGACCAACGGGATCATCGACCAGGCCCAGTACACGATCCTCGTCACCGTCGTGATCGGCTCGGCCGTCGTCCCGACGTTGATCGCTCAGGCATGGTTCCTGCCACGACCGCCAAGCCTCCAGGAACCGAAATTCGAGGAGGTCGAGGCCGCGGCGGCCGAGGACGGACCGGTAACCGTTCCGGTGCAGGCGGACGATTAGGCAAGAACAGGCTCGCCAACTGCGTGCCGCGAGGGGGAGCAAATCCATGACCGCCGAAGCTCGCGCAACCCTTTCAACGGGTGCGGCGCTGCGATTCGTCGTCTTCCTCGGCGTGGTCAGTCTCTTCGCCGATCTGACCTACGAGGGCGCGCGGAGCATCACCGGCCCGTTCCTGGCCGTCCTCGGGGCGAGCGCCACGGCTGTCGGCGTCGTGGCAGGCTTCGGGGAGCTGGTCGGCTACGGCCTGCGGCTTGTCTCCGGCTACGTCGCGGACCGCACCCAGCGATACTGGGTCATCACCCTGTTCGGATACGCCGTCAACATGCTGGCGGTGCCCCTCCTGGCGCTGGTGGGCCGATGGGAGGTCGCCGCCTTCCTGATCATCGCCGAGCGCACCGGCAAGGCGATTCGCAACCCGGCGCGGGACGCGATGCTGTCACACGCGACCGCGAGCATCGGACGGGGTTGGGGCTTCGGGCTGCACGAGGCGCTCGACCAGGTCGGCGCCGTCCTCGGCCCCCTCCTCGTCGCGGGGGTCCTCGCCGCCGGGGGAGACTATCGGGTCGGCTTCGGCGTGCTGCTCATCTCGGCCTTGCTGGCGTTGGCCGTGCTCCTGGCGGCTCGCATCACGTATCCTGAGCCCCGCGCGTTCGAGACGGCCGAAACCGAGCCCGATGCGCGTGGCTTTGCCAGGGCGTACTGGCTCTATCTCGCTGCCGTCGCCCTCGTTGCGGCCGGGTACGCCGATTTCCCGTTGATCGCCTATCACTTCCAGAACCGCTCGATTGTGCCGCCAGCCGGGATCCCAGTTTTCTATGCCGTCGCGATGGGCGTTGACGCTTTGGCGGCGCTGCTTTTTGGCCGCCTATTCGACCGGATCGGGCTCTCGGTCCTGATGGGCGCGGCTCTCCTGTCGGCGCTCTTTGCTCCCCTGGTCTTCCTGGGCGGTTTTTGGCCCGCGCTCCTCGGGATGGCCCTGTGGGGCGTCGGCATGGGGGCGCAGGAGTCGATCATGCGCGCGGCGATCGCGGGCATGGTGCCCGCCAACCGGCGTGGCTCGGCCTATGGCGTGTTCAACGCCGGCTACGGCCTGTTCTGGTTCCTGGGCAGCGCCGCGATGGGGATCCTCTACGATGTCTCGATCGGCCCGCTGGTCGTCTTCTCGGTCGCGATGCAGCTCGCTTCGATTCCCATGTTGCTGCTGGTACGACGAGCACTCGCTCGGCCAGCGGGTCGTGGGTGACCTGGTAAGGAGGGGATCTGGTGAATCGCGAACGTGAAGAGGCTCTGCGCGAAGAGAGCGTGGTCGAAGTGGTGGTGGAAATCCCACGCGGGAGCCGGAACAAATACGAGTACGACCACCGCCGCCACGTCATCCGGCTCGACCGGGTCCTCTACTCGTCGGTCCACTATCCCGCCGACTACGGCTTTATCCCCGATACGCTGGCTGAGGACGGGGATCCTCTCGACGTCCTCGTCGTGACTGAGGAGCCGACGTTCCCCGGCTGTCTCGTCCCGGTACGGCCGGTCGGCGTCCTCGACATGCGGGACGAGAGCGGCCCCGACGAGAAGATTCTTGCGGTCCCGGCGGTCGACCCTCGCTTCGCCACCATCGTCGATCTCGAGGACCTGGCGCCCCACTGGCTCCACGAAATCGAGGCGTTCTTCGAGATCTACAAGGCGCTGGAGCCGGGGAAACGAACCGAGGTCGTTGGCTGGCGTGGGGCGGAGGCGGCGGTGAATCTCATGAACGCGGCTCGCCGTCGCTGGCGAGAGCGGCGATAGGTTGGTCAGCCGTCTGACGGACTCGACAACATTGCACGTGAGGATGGAATGATGGCGTACCAGAATGTGGTGGTGGCGGTGGACGGCTCTCAGACGGGCGATCTGGCGCTTCGGCGAGCGCTGGGCATCGCGCGAGCGGCGGGCGCTCGGCTCGTCGTCCTGGGAGTCGAGGAGCCGGCGCCCCCCTTTGCGGGCGGCAGTGACTGGGGCCGGCGGAATGGGCAGCTCCAAGCGGCCGTCGAGGCCGCGGTTGGAGCGGCGCGGCAGGCGGGCGTGGAAGTGGAGGGGCAGGTGTGTACCGGCTATCCCGCCGAGGTCATCGTGCGCTACTGCGCCGAGCATGCCTGCGACCTCGTCGTCCTCGGCGCCAACGAGGGGGGCGATGGCCCACTCGGTCGGACGGCCGACAAGGTGGTCGACCTCGCCACCTGCGCGGTCCTGGTGGCGCGGTAAGACGGCAAGGGGTAGCCGGCGAGAGGGGTAGCGATGTTTCGCAAAGTGCTGGTGGGGCTCGACGGATCGGAGACCTCCTGGGCGGCCTTCCGGCGGGCACTCGCGCTGGCAGGCCGCTACGGCAGCGAGCTCTGGGCCATCTCGGTCGAGGAGCATCTCCCCCACTTCGTCGCGACCATCGACGAAGTGCAGGAGGAGGTCGAGCGCGAGAACGCGTATTTCGCTGAGATTCACGGCCGGGCGCGCGCGCTGGCCGAGCAACAGGGGGTCATGCTCCACACGCGGATCGTGGCGGGCCGGGCGGCCGACCGCATGATGGAGATGGCGCGGGACGGCGCCTTCGACCTGATCGTCGTTGGCCATCGTGGGCACGCGAGCCCCTGGCACCGGCTGGTCGGCAGCACGGCCGATCGCCTCGTCGACCACGCCCCCTGCTGTGTCCTGGTCGAGCGACCGCCGACCGGCCCGACGCGCCAGGAGTAGGATGATCGACGGCCTGGCTGGAGAAGGAGGCGACCGTGTTTCAGCGGATTCTCGTGGCGTTCGACGGCTCCGCGAACGCCTGGCGGGCGTTGCGCCTCGGCATCACCCTCGCCCGTGAGACCAACGCCGCGATCTGGGCGCTCTCGGTTGAGGAGCCTTTGCCGCACTATTTCTTGGCGATCGGCAGGACGCCGGCCGCGGCGAGGGACATCGCAACGTACTTCGAGCGCCTCCTGGCGGAGGCGCAGCGCGAAGCAGCCGAACAGGGAGTCCCGCTCCAGACAAAGGCCGCGCGCGGCCACGCCGCTCAAACCATTGTCGACGGTGCGGACGCCCTCGGCGCGGACCTGGTCGTCATCGGACGCCACGGGCACGCCGGCGTACTCGAACGGATCCTCGGCAGCACGACTGATCGGGTCGTCGACCTGGCGAAGTGTTCTGTGCTTGTCGTGCCGGGACGGCGTGCCATTCGCTAAATAGACCGGCAATGCTACCAGCAGTACTCCTGCCGGATTATTCAGCTCCGCAGCACGGCCCCCTGGCTGCCGGAGGTGACCGATCTGGCGTAGCGGGCCAGCCAGCCGCGGAGGTGGCTCTGGTCCGGCTGGCGCCAGGCCTGACGGCGCTCGGCCAGCTCGGCGTCGCCCAGATCGACGTCGAGCCGGCGGTTCGGGATGTCTATCGAAATGACGTCGCCGGTTCGCACGAGGGCGATGGGGCCGCCGGCCGCCGCCTCCGGCGAGACGTGGCCGATGCAGGCGCCCCGCGTGCCGCCGGAGAAGCGCCCGTCGGTCACCAGGGCGGCCCGGTCGCCCAGGCCCATCCCCATGATGTTGGCGGTCGGCGCCAGCATCTCCTGCATCCCGGGGCCCCCCTTCGGGCCCTCATACCGGATCACCACGACGTCCCCGGCCGCGACCTCGCCGCCCAGGATGCCCCGATTGGCGTCGTCGTGCGAATCGTAGACGACGGCCCGGCCGCGGAATTGCTGGAGCCCCGGCAGGATGCCGGCCGCCTTGACGACGGCCCCCTCCGGCGCCAGGTTGCCGAAGAGGATCGCCAGCCCGCCGGTCTGGCTGTACGGGTTGTCGAGCGCCCGGATGCACTCCCGGTCGGCGCTCTCGTGGCCGGCGATGTTCTCGCCGAGGGTCTGGCCGGTCACGGTGCGCTGGTCGAGGTGCAGGAGCCCCGGCCGCCTGGCGATCTCCGAGAGGATGGCCGAGATGCCGCCCGCCTGATCGACGTCCTCCACGTGGTAGTGGGACGACGGGCTGACCTTGCAGATGCACGGCACCCGGTCGGCGACTGCGCTCAGGCGGCTGAGCGGATACTCGATACCGGCCTCGTGGGCGATGGCGATGGTGTGGAGCACCGTGTTCGTCGACCCGCCCATGGCCATGTCCAGGGCGAAGGCGTTGTCGATGGCTTCAGGCGTGATGATCTCCCGCGGCTTGAGGTCGCTCTCGACGAGCCGCATGATCTGAGCGCCCGCCCGGCGTGCCAATTCCTGGCGCCGCGGATCGACCGCCAGAATCGTGCCGTTCCCGGGCAGGGCCATGCCGAGCGCCTCACACAGACAGTTCATCGAGTTGGCGGTGAACAGCCCGGCGCAGGAGCCGCAGGTCGGGCAGGCGTAGTCCTCCAGGGTCTTCAGCTCGCCCTCGTCGATCCGCCCGGTCTTGTAGGCGCCCACGCCCTCGAACACCGAGATCAGGTCGATGACCTTGCCGGCCGGCGTCCGGCCGGCCTTCATCGGCCCGCCGCTGACGAAGATCGTCGGGAGGTTCAGGCGCACGGCGGCCATCAGCATGCCCGGCACGATCTTGTCGCAGTTCGGGATGCAGACGAGGCCGTCGAAGGCGTGGGCCATGACCATGGTCTCGACCGAATCGGCGATCAGCTCGCGGCTGGCCAACGAGAATTTCATCCCGCCGTGGCCCATCGCGATGCCGTCGTCGACGCCGATGGTGTGGAACATGAACGGCACGCCGCCGGCCTCTCGCACCGCCTGCCGGACCACCTCGCCAAACTCGTTGAGGTGGACGTGGCCGGGGATGATGTCCGTGTAGGAGTTGGCGATGGCGATGAACGGCTTATCGAAATCGGCATCGCTCTGGATGGCGCCGGTCGCCTTGAGGAGCGCCCGATGGGGAGCACGCTCGAAGCCACGCTTGATACGATCGCTGCGCATGAAGCCTCCTGTGCCGAAGGGATTCTGCCTGGCCCGGGCCCATTGCTTCGCTCGGACCATCTGCTCCGGGTGAGTCGTATTATACCTGCGCCGGCACCCAGTTGGTAGCGTGAGCGTGCCCGCCGAAGCGTCGCGTCGAACGACTGTCGGCTGGGCGAATCGAAGCCCTGGGCGCGCGTGGATGGGCGGCAGCGCTGTCAGCCCCCCAGCAATGAGCCGCCGTGGACTTGGCACCGAGCGACCTGGCGAGCGCCGTCCCCTCTGGGAGCGCAGGCGTCCCGCCTGCCCGGTTCGGCGGCACCAACGCCTGGTCCTTGCCCCCACCGTCATGCGCGCCACCGTTTGGCTGTCGACCCAGCCCCGGCAGGCGGGACGCCTGCGCTCCTGGATCGGGCGCCGCTGGCCTCTTCCCGGTCGAATCGGATGCTGTTTCCACGAAAGGTAGGTTAGCGCCGCAGCGTCGCGACCAGCCGCCGCGGGCGGATGAGCAAGTCTAGTCCGTCGGCGATGCTGCCGACCAGGATGTCGGCGGCGCCCAAGGCGTCGATTGCCAGCCCCTCCGGTCCCAGCACGGCGATGCCGAGCGCAGCCTCTCGCAGCATCCCGACGTCGTTGGCGCCGTTGCCAATCGCGACGACTCGCGACGGTTCCAGGCGCCGGACAAAGACGGCCTTCTGCTCGACCTCTGATTCGTCTGCTTTGAGCCGAACGGCGGGAACCTGGAGCGTCTCAGCAATTCGGCTGAGGCCGCCGTGCGTATCGGCGCTCAGCAGGTGGATATCGAGGGTCGTCCGCAGCGCCGCCAGCCGCTTGGCGACGCCGGGCAGCAGCGCGCCGTCGCAGGCCAGCGTGCCGTTGACGTCGAGCACGAGATGATCCAGCCGGTACTGGCCAAGGCCCGGGACAGTCACGTCGAGCATACTCGTCTCCAACTATTATCGGTTCGTCGGATGGATCGGGGCCGGCTTCATGTATCCAGTCGCAGGGTTGGGCGCTCGGCCGCCGTCCGGAGCCGCCAGAAAGCCGCGGCGGATTGGTCGTCACCGGCCGCGACGATGGCGGCGAGCGTCTCTGCGGCCGATGCCCGGTCCCACGGTTGCCCGTCCGCCGCAGACCGCTCCCAGGCAAGGGTTGCCAGCTTGCCGGCCTCGCTCAGTCGGCCGGCAGCCATGGCCACGCTCGCGGCAACGGTCAACAGCCGGACCGGCTCGGGCCGGGGGGCAATCGCTCGGGCACGGGCCAGCGAGCGCCGAGCCGCCGTGATCTTGCCACCGGCAGACGCGAGCTCGGCCAGGGCCAGCAGTGCGTCGAGACGCTCGTTCGGCGACGCCACCTCACGCGCGATGGCCCGATACCGGGCCATCGCCTGCACGGCCCGGCCCGAGGCCCGCTCGCAAGCCGCCAGTCGGCGGAGCAGATGGGACCGACTGTACCGGTCCAGTTCCCCCGCCCGGAGCGCCAGGGCGTAGAAGCGAGCGGCGATGGCGGGCCGGCCAAGCAGGTCGGCCTTCTGTGCCGCCTGGTATGCCTGGTAGCCGATCCCGGCGGCGTTGCCCGTTCGCCGCCAGGCCGCCGTTAGCAATCGCAGTCGCTCCTCCCAGCTCCCAGCGTACAGCCGATCGATGGCGGCGGCGAGCCGGCGATGCCGCGGTCGGGGCCGTCCCAGGAGCATTGAGGTGAGGACGAGCTCGGCGTCGACCTGCTCCAGCCGGTGGAGGTACAGACCGATTTCGGCGCGATCGGCATAGGCCCCGGTTTCAAGCCGGTCGAGCCAGGCGCCAATCTGAGCCTCGATTGCTGCCAGATCGGCGAACGCCCGGTCGCGTTCCCAGGCCAGGTTGCCCAGAACACTGGCTGCTCGCCGGATGGCCGGCAGACGGTCGCGCGCGAGATGGTCGATCCGGGCAAGGATGACGCCGTGGAGCGTCGACGGCACGCCGTCGAGGGATATCGACTGCGGGCCCGGGGTATCGACGCTCATCGGCCGGAGGAGACCGCGGTCGTGGAGCAACGCGACAGCCTCCTCCAGGTAGAGCGGATTGCCGCGGCTCCGGGCCGCCAGCTCTGCTTCAACGGCCGGCGGGAGCCCCGACGATCGACGCTGGATCAGCGCTCGGCGGGAGCGGACGCCAAGGGGGCGGAGCCGAATCACGTCGTCGGCGAGCTCCAGCGCCCAGCCGACCCGGCGCCCGGCGGACGGTCGGAACGAGAGCAGGACCATGGCCGGCTCAGCCCGGAGCCGGCGGACCAGCGCGGGAAGCACGGCCAGGGATGAGGCATCCGCCCAGTGGAGGTCGTCGACGACGAGCACCGGCGGACCGCCGTTCCGGGCCGCCAGGCAGGACAGCAGGCGAACGATCGCCGCGGCCGTCAAGGCAGGCTCGCCGGCCGCGGTCAGCGCCAGGACGAGCGGCTCGGCATCCTCACCATCGATCCCCCAGTCGACCAGCCGCGCGGCGATCTGATCGCGTGCGGCTAGGGGATCGTCCGCCGGTGTGACGCCGAGCAACGGCCCCAGTAGGCTACGGACCGTCCAGTTGGGACCGCCGCCGTAGGCGGCCCCAAAGCCGGTCGCTACCAACCCGGGCCCGCCGCAACCCACCGGGCCCAGGCCGTTGAGGAACGTCGCGATGAGCCTCGACTTGCCGAGGCCCGGCGGGGCGACGAGGCAGACGACACGGCCGTTGCCCGTCGCGGCGTCCCGGTAGGCGCGGGTCAACCGGTTCCACTCCGCCTGGCGCCCAACCATCGGACCCTCGTGGCGCTCGACCAGGAGGTGCGACATCGCCGGGCGTGGCCCGACCAGAGCGAAGGCCGGCTCCTCCAGGGGCCGGCCAAGCGCGTCGCGGGCGCCGACGCCGACGAAATCGTAGGCACCGGCGGCGAGCCGCAACACGGAAGCCGTCGCCAGCGGTGCCGCCGGCAGCGCCGCTGCCGCCAGCGCCTGGGTGAAGGCGAGCGCCGCTCCACAGACCGCTTCGCCGTCCACCGCCAGCTCGCCGACGTTCAGCCCGATCTGCATCGACGGTCCGACGACGCCCGGAACGCGCGACCGACCTGCCGCGAGGTGGCGAAGCACCTCGGCAGCGCGAACTGCGTCGAGCGTGGCATCCGCCGCCGTCGTCCCGCCGCCGAAGAGCGCCAGGAGGCCGCCGCCGTCGTCCTGCACAGGCAGACCGCCGCGGTCCAGGATGGTCGTGACGATCTGGCCGGCGACCTGCGCCAAGGTGTGTGTACGGCTGGCCCACGGCTCAGTCCACGTCAGGCCTACCGCGAGGATGGCGAACGTTGCGACCTCACCGCGCGGCTCGCCGGCCCGTCGGAACCGCGCGAGGCCGTTCAGCTCCAGCGCAACGTGCTGCCGATGAACCGTTCGAGTCATCTCGGCGAGCGCGGCGCCGCATTCAAGGCATGACGTTCGCTCCGGATACCAGATGCGCCCACAGCGTAGACAGGCGCGGCCGATGAGTGCCTCGTCAAGGAGTCTGACGCCCACCAGACCAACCGGCCTGCTCGGCCGCCTGATCTCCGGTCTGATAGCCAAAGTGTGGTCGCTTGATTCCATAGAACCTCCAGCCCCCAAACTGCGCGGTGTCGGCAGTTTACTCCGTTGGCTCTGTTTCCGGTACCTGGTGGATGGATCGGACGGCCGGATCGACGCCGGCGACGAGAGCGACCGCCCGGAGCCAGGACGTCTGTTCGTCGCCACGCGGCTCGTCGCGATAGCGGTAATCGTGCTTCCGAATGTACTCGCGCAAGCCCCAGGCCAACTGCTCGAGTTGGGTCCGCCAGGCAGCCATCGGGCGGTCGGGTACTCGACCCTGCGGCAGCGCGGCGAGCACTCGGAGCAGGTGCGGTAGGCAGATGGGGGCGTCGATCATGCCGCGCGCCGACGCTGCGCTCCACACCAGCGCCACATCCTGGACGGCCGAGCGCTCCTCCTGGGCGAAGTGCCGACAGGCTGGACACGCCGCAATGGCCAGATGGCGGGTTATCGCCTGTCGCTCTGCTCGGAAGCGGCGCGCCCGGTCCGGCGCCAGCTCGGCATACTGGTGCAGCGCCCAGTCGGCAACCCGGCGCCGCCAGCGGGGGAGCAACGCGCCATCGTCGAGCTCACGGCGGCTCGCCTCGGCAAGGCGGTCCAGGCCAGCCCCCAGCGCTCGCTGCAGCGCCCAGGCGACCTGCTCGCGCACATCGGCCGGCACGCCGACATCCTCCGATAGCCAGCGTAGATGCGTGTCGCACCAGAGCGGCAGCACGGGATCGTCGGCGTTGGCGGTGGTTTCAGTCGGGACGTCCTGGAGGCTGCTGAGCAGGTGCGCTTGCCACGCTGGCCGGCGAAGGCAGAGCGGACACGCGACGCTCGGCGGCAGCGGTGCCGGGCCGGCGGTGAGACCGGCGATGAGCGGCGCGCCGGTGAACCAGGCGCCGACCGCAGCAAGGTCGCCGGACGGGAGCCGGCGAATTCGCCGCTGGGCATCCAGGAGGAGCGTCTGGCGGCCGATGCGATCATCGGCCACCTCGAGAGCGATCTGGAGGTGATTGAAGCAGAGACCGGCCGATGCAGTGTAGCGGGCCTCGAAGCCGCGGTAGCGACACAGTCGGGCGATCGTCACGGCATACGTCGCCGTGCCGTGAGCGGCGTGCCGGCAGGTCGGACAGACACCCGTCGGGGAGAGGCCGTCTAGCAGCCTGGCCGATGACAAGTACCGGTGACCGCCAGTGCGAACGCCGTGCTGCCTGACCGACCGATCGACCGCAGCCTTGAGGACCTGTACCAGGTCTTCGTAGATGATCGCGATGCCCAGGCCACTACCCCAGTCGGCGCGCTCGACGTTCACAATCTGCCAGGCGTGCGCGGCGCAGAAACCTCTGGACGCGCTCAGTGCCGCCCGGGTCCCGACGTCATTCACGCTCTCCCAGAGCAGATGCCAGAGGAATCGGCGTGTTTGCCATTGGACGAGGGCGCAGACGGGACAGCGTTCTGGCCCGATCGCTTCCTGGACGATGCCCTCGAGCAGGCCACGCGGCGGCTCGACCGGTCGGCTCATGGGTGAACTGCTGTCAAGGATTGCGATCCGCCTGCGTTTTGGCACAAGAAAAAGCCCCTGACTCGACTGCATTCAGCGAGGCCAGGAGCCATCAGCGGGCTGGGCTTCAATCACCCCGGCGCGGTTTGGGCGGACAGGCCGTCACGGGCGGACTCCATCGCCGCTAGCCGGATTATACTGGACTCCGAGGGCTCCGGCAAGTGCCCCCTGCCGGAGTCCTCGCTTCCTCGCTCCTCGCTGCGCCATCTTTCACGTAGGCTGGCACCACTGTTGCAACACCTCGGTCGACGGTCGGTCCGAACTGCCAGGCGATCCGCCGTCGGTGGTCGCCGTCTGCAACCTGGAGGAGGTACCCTATGGCTCAGAATCACGAGCACCGCACCGGGCGGCTCGCCGAGACGATGCTGAATGGCCTTGTCGGCCATGTCCTGACCGGCGTCGTCGGCGGCGCCATTCTCCATGCCGGCGTCTCGGCGGCGCCGGCGATCGGGCGCGCCGCCCGCCGGCTGGCCGTCGCCGCCGCCGCTCAGGGCATCGTGCTCTCGCGCCAGCTCCAGGCGATGATCGAGGAGGCGCGCCTGACGGCCGAGGACATCCTGGCCGAGGCCCGGGAGCAGGTGGGCGAGATGGCTCCACCGCCGACGGTGGTGGAGGAGCCATCTCGGGAAGAACATGGCCACCGGCATTGAGCCGGTCGCGCCGGACACCCTCCAGGTTCGGTCGATCACGGCCGGGCGGGCCCGGTTCGCCGCCCGGGAGGTCCAGGGCGACGGATGCCGAGCCGCGGCGATCGAGCACTATCTGAGCGAGCGCGAGGGCGTGCGGGCGGTCGCCGCCTATCCGGCCACCGGCAGCGTCGTCGTCTGGTTCGACCCCCGGCAGATCGACGCCGCCGCCATCCGCCGGGCGATTGTCGAGAGCGCCGACCTTCCCCCGCCCGAGCGCCACCGCCGGCCGGCGCCGGCGATCCACTCCGGCGACGTTGCCCGGCTGGCGCTGGGCGGCATCCTGCTCGGCATTGTCCTGCTCCGGCGCCTCCTCGTCGGACCGTGGCGTCCCCTCGTCGGGCCGCGCCTCTCCGGCCTGGCCGCCGTCGTCGCCCTCTTCACCGGGTATCCCTTCTTCCGGGGCGCGCTCAGGGCGCTCGCCGGCCGCCAGCCCATCGACACCGACGCCCTGGTGACGGCCGCCACGTTCGCCTCGCTCGTCCTTCGAGAGAACATCGTCGCCCTGATCGTGCTCTGGCTGCTGAACATCGGCGAATTCCTCCAGGACCTGACCCTGCGGCGGACGCGGCGGGCCATCGAGGAGCTGCTGGCTATTGGGGAAGACCGCGTCTGGCTCGTCGTCGGCGGCGTCGAGGTGCAGGTGCCCCTGGCGCAGCTCGCCGCCGGCGACACCGTCGCCGTCTACGCCCACCACAAGATTCCGGCCGACGGCGAGGTCGTCGAGGGCGAGGGCGCCGTGAACCAGGCGCCGATCACCGGCGAGTCGCTGCCGGTCTACCGTCGGGCCGGCGAAACGGTCTACGCCGGCACGATCCTGGAGACAGGCTCCTTTCGGGTGCGAGCCACCAGAGTCGGCATGGAGACGGTCGCCGGGCGGATCATCCAGCGGGTCGAGGAGGCTCAGGCGACCCGGGCGCCCATCCAGACCCTGGCCGAGCGTTTCTCCCGGCGGTTCGTGCCCTTCTCGTTCGCTCTGGCCGCCCTGGTCTACCTGGTCACGCGTGATGCCCGCCGCAGCATGACGATGCTCCTCATCGCCTGCCCCTGCGCGGCCGGCCTCTCGACGCCGACGGCCATCAGCGCGGCCATCGGCAGCGCCGCTCGGCAGGGCATCCTGATCAAGGGCGGCACGTTCCTGGAGGGGGCCGGGCGGGTCGACGCGGTCGTCTTCGACAAGACCGGCACGCTCACCATCGGCCGGCCCCTCGTGACCGAGGTCGTCGCGCTGACGGAGGGCTCGCTCCCCGAGGAGATCCTGGCGCTGGCCGCGTCGGGCGAGATCCACTGCCGGCATCCACTGGCCCAGGCGGTCGTCCGCCACGCCGAGGAGCGGGAGATCGAGATCCCGATGCACGAGGAGTGCGAGGTCGTCATCGGCATGGGCGTGCGGGCGGACCTTCAGGGGAACCGCATCCTCGTCGGCAGCGCTCGGCTGCTGGCCGAGCACGGGGTCGAGGTAGACGAGACCGCCCGGGGCTGGATCGAGCGCTTCGCCGGGCGCGGCGAGACCGCCATCTGCCTTGGCTACAACGAGCGGCTGATCGGGCTGCTCGGCGTCTCCGATGCGATTCGCCCGGAGACGGTCGGGCTGTTCGACGAGCTGCGGGCGCTAGGGGTCCGGCGGATCCTGATGCTGACCGGCGACATCCCGGAGGCCGCCGAGGTCGTGGCCCGGCGACTCGGACTGCGGGAGTACCGGGCACGGGCGCTGCCGGAGGAGAAGCTGGCGGCCGTCCGGACGCTGCGGGCCGAGGGATACCTGGTGGCGATGGTCGGGGACGGCACCAACGACGCGCCGGCGCTGGCGCTCGCCGACGTGGGCATTGCCATGGGGGCGACGGGCTCGGACGTCGCCATCGAAGCCGCCGACATTGCGCTGGCCGGCAACGATCTCCGGCAGGTCGCCGCCGTCATCCACCTCGGGCGCCACAGCCTGGACGTCATCCGGCAGAACTACGCGCTCTCCATCGGCGTGAACTCCATCGGCCTCGTCGCCGGTGCGCTCGGGCGGCTCAATCCGGTGCTCGCGGCGATCCTGCACAACCTGAGCAGCGCCGCCGTCGTCGTCAACTCCGCCCGTCTGATCGGCTACCGCTCGCCGCCACGCGCAACTGCCGGGAAGAACGCGTACCGGTACGCCGGCGGGGTGATCCGCAGGACGGATAGCCCGCCGCCTCCCTCGCCGACGGCGTAGACGTGCCGTTCTGGCCGGCGATGGCCCTGACACTCGCCATCCCGGTCCAGGTGCGGACCTCGAACGGACGACCGGGGACCGAGACGTCGAGGACGCTCAGGCCGTCCCTTCCGGCCGGGTCGATGGCGTGGCGGCCGGCGAGGGTCATATCGGGAGGGCGCTCGTCGCAGCAGCCCGATCCATTGCCCCACGTCCCTGGGTATCTCTCGGAACCCGACCGGCGACGACGGTGCCAGTATATCAGCTTTCAGTACCCTATCCCACAGGTCGAGCGCTGTTGAACCCTTGACAGCGCGCGTGTGACCGGATAGCATGGTCACATGGTAGTTCCGCCCGCGCATCTGGAAACGATCCTGATCACCGAGGAGGAGATTCGGCATCGGGTTGGCGAGCTGGCCGAGCAGATCAGCCGGGATTACGCCGGCCAGGACGTGCTCCTCATCGGCGTGCTCAAAGGGGCGGTCCTGTTCATGGTCGACCTCGCCCGTGCCATCGAGCTGCCGGTGGCCCTGGACTTCATGGCCGTCAGCTCCTACGGCGCGGCGACCGAGTCGAGCGGGGTCGTCCGGATTCTCAAGGACCTGGATGAGAGCATCGAGGGCCGGCACGTACTCATCGTCGAGGACATCGTGGACACAGGCTTCACGCTCAAGTACATCACCGAGCTGCTGGCCGACCGAAATCCCGCCAGCCTACGGATCTGCGCGCTGCTGAACAAGCGGAAGGCACGGAAGGCCGACGTGCCCATCGACTACGTCGGGTTCGAGATTCCGGACCGGTTCGTCGTGGGCTACGGCCTGGACTACGCCGAGCGGTACCGGAACGTTCCCTACGTCGCCGTCTATCGCCCGTAAGCCGGTCGGCTGCCTTGTTTGCTTCTCATTCGGGCCGTATTCTGGTATAATACGGTGGGAGCCGAAGGCGCAACCAGCGCGCCGTCGGTTCTCGCGCGTGTGCCGCTGGCCGTCGCATCCGCCGCGAGGGGAGAAACATCCACGGCTGGCCCTCGGAGGATTTGATGGATTCACGCTGGCTCCGGAACAGTTTCATCTATCTGTTGATTCTGGTTGCCCTAATAGCGATCTTCTTCACGGTGTTCCCCCCACAGCCCTCGACACCACCTGTTGATCTTACGACGATCATCAGTCTGACGAAGAAGGGCCAGATCGAGCGCATCGAGGTCCAGGGGGATGCTATTACCGCCGTCACGACGAAGAACGAGCGCCTGAACTCGCGCAAGGAGTCGAGCGCGAGCATCTACGAGCTGCTCGAAAAGGCCGGCGTGCGGATCGACGAGTCCGGCGTGAAGGTGCTCGTGAAAGAGCCGAGCCAGTTCGGCGGCTGGTTCCAGCTCCTGGTGAACTTCCTGCCGCTGCTCTTCTTTGGCGGCATGCTGCTCTTCATGATGCGGCAGGCCCAGGGCAGCAACAACCAGGCGCTCAGCTTCGGCAAGAGCCGCGCCCGCATGTTCAGCGGGAACAAGCCGACGGTGACGTTCAACGACGTCGCCGGGGTCGACGAGGCCAAACAGGAGCTTCAGGAGGTCGTCGAGTTCCTCAAGTACCCGGAGAAGTTCGCCGCGCTCGGCGCCCGGATCCCGCGCGGGGTCCTGCTGGTGGGGCCGACGGGGACCGGCAAGACGCTGCTCTCTCGGGCGGTCGCTGGCGAGGCCGGTGTGCCGTTTTTCTCGATCAGCGGCTCCGAGTTCGTCGAGATGTTCGTGGG
>JACQGW010000281.1 GCA_016199325.1 Chloroflexota bacterium | reverse complement strand
CCATTGCCACATGTACGTGGTTCCGGACGGCCCGCACCAGGGCGCACTCGTCGACGAGCCGGAGTACGAGGGCCTCTCGGGCGTCGGCTCGGTGATCGGTTGCACCGACCCGGTCGCCGTGACGTGGCTGAACACCCAGGTGGACCGAGCCGGCGTGGACGTCAACGAGTTCGGCTGGCTCTGCGGCTGGGTGATGGAATGCCAGGAGAAGGGGTATCTGACGCCGGAGGCGTGCGGTCTGGCCGTGCCCTGGGGCGACGCCGAGGCCGCCAACCGGCTGCTCTGGCTGGTCGCGCGCCGGGAGGGCTTTGGCGACGTGCTGGCCGAAGGGGTCAAGCGGGCGGCCCAGCATGTCGGGGGGCCGGCGTACAACTGTGCGGTCTTCACCCACAAGGGACAGTCGCCCCGCGGCCATGACCATCGCGGGCGCTGGGAGGAGATGCTCGACACGGCCGTCGCCAGCGCCGGGACGATAACGACTGGCCCCCTCGCCCTCCCCGTCGAGCTGGGCATTCCGGCGCGGCGGAACCCGTTCGACCCCGTGCAGGTCGCTCAGACCGTCGGCAAAGGGCTGGGCCGCCGCCTGTTCGAGGATTCGCTCGGGACGTGCCTCTTCACGACGCGGATCAGCCTGGAGCACGTCGCGCGGGCGCTGAGCACGGCGACCGGGTGGAGCTTCACCTTCGACGAGGCGCTCATCGCCGGCCGGCGGATCGCGGCGATCCTGCGCGCCTTCAACCTCCGGTGTGGCATCGGCCCGGAGCTCGAGCAGCCGTCGCCGCGCTACGGCTCGACGCCGACCGATGGCCCGAACGCCGGCATCGCAGTGGCTCCCCACTGGCAGTTGATGCGAGAGACCTACTACCGCACCATCGGCTACGACCCGGCCACGACGCGCCCGCTGCCGGAAACGCTCCGCGCCCTGGGGCTGGATGCCCTGATTCCGGTCCTCTGGGGCTAGAGCGGTTGTTCGTGGTTCGGGTGGAGGCGATTGCCTGGGTGACGCGCTTTCTGGGCAGCGACGGCTCCGGCCGCCGCACCTTTGACGAGCCCATCGTGGCCGGCGACACGGTTCGGTCGGTGCTGCGGCGGCTGTCCGACCGCTACCCGTCGCTGGCCGAAGCCCTCTGGGACCCGGCCAGCGGCGACCTGGGCGAGCACGTCGAGGTGCTGGTCAACGACACGGTCCTGGGCGTTCGCTACGAGCTGGACAGCCCCGTTCACGACGGCGACCTGATCTCGCTCGTCGGCCAGTACACTGGCGGTTGAGAGCACCGAACGAGACGAACCGCAGAGACGCGGAGGACGCAGAGAACGGGGTTTGTGGTTCATGGTTTCTGGTTTCTGGTCACCGACGGGCTGTCGTCGGTTCAGCCACACCCGTGCATCGGCTTCGACTCCTTCGCTAGGAGAACGGTGCAACTTTACACGAAGCGACAAACAGGGTAAGCTGTGGCGCGATGAACTGACCAGCTATCAGCGGTCAGCGATCAGCGAGGGGTGGGGACTACTGGTCCGTCAAGCGCAATGTGAGGGTTCGTAGATGGCGCTTCAGCGCCTGGTCCTCGGGCGCCCGAGGGCCGGGCGCTGAAGCGCCATCTACGAACCCGTCAGTTCAGCTTTGACAAACACCAGGGAGGGGGAAGCGTGTCGGCTCTACCCTCCGACGTCTGTCCCTCGCCCCAAGCCATTGGTGGACCACCAAGGTGGTTTTGATGGGTAGCGCCCGTCGAAAGGTGACGCAATGACGCATGACGTATGACGCATGGAATCGGCAGGCCGCATCCATCAAAATCAGCGTGGCAGACCATTAGGAGGACGGGCCCATGTGTGGCATTGCAGGACTCGTGTTCAAGGAGCCGGGGCAGGCGAGCCCGGTGGGTGAGGTGCTGCTGCGCATGCTCGCGCAGCTCAACTCGCGCGGGACCGACGGCACCGGCGTTGCACTCTACGGGCAGCAGCCGGCGGAGAGCCTCGTCGTGCGCGTCCGGCTGGGCGAGGACGGCCAGGGCGCCGGCCTTGATCGGGCCGTCGTCGAGCGCGCTCGCGCGATCACGCCGGTTCGGTCGATCACGGTGCAGGGCGACTACGCCCGGCTCGTCGTCGGAGACAGAACCGACGTCGCGCGCCTCGCCGACGCCGTCGAATCCGCCGGCCCCGGCGTTCAGGTCTTCTCGGTCGGGCGGCAGATGGAGATCGTCAAGCAGGTGGGCGAGGCCCGAGTCCTCGCCGACCGCTACGGGATGGCGGGCTTCCTGGGCAGCCACGGTATCGGCCACACCCGGCTGGCAACGGAGAGCCGGGTGGACATCGCCCATTCCCACCCCTTCTGGGCACGGCCGTTCCCCGACATCGCCGTCGTCCACAACGGCCAGATCACCAACTACCACAAGCTCCGCCGGAAGTTCGAGCAACGGGGCTACCATTTCATGACCGAGAACGACTCGGAGATCATCGCCCTCTACATCGCCCACAAGCTGGCGGCCGGCGCGACCCTCGATCAAGCCCTGACCGCCTCCGTCGACGACCTCGACGGGACCTTCACCTACCTCGTCTCGACGCCGGACGGCATCGGGATGGCCAAGGATTTCTTTGCGACCAAGCCGCTCGTCGTCGCCGAGACCGACGAGCTCGTCGCGATGGCGTCGGAAGAGGTGGCGCTCCACAAGGCGTTTCCCGGCGTCCAACTGCAGTTGACCGAGCCGGTGGCCCGGGCCGTTCAGGTCTGGCGCTGCCCCCGGCGCCCGGTCAGCGTCGAGGCACTTGCGGTCTGAGGAGGTTCGGAATCCGTGGCAGTGATCGACTGCGAAGGCATGGCGACCCGTGAGATCAACCGCGCCATTCGCCGGCTCGCGCTGGAGGGGGAGCGCGAGATCCGCCTGACCAACCCCGGGGCCCGGCACAACCTGGGGGTTGCGCTCGACATCCCCACCAGGCTGATCTTCGAGGGGCCGGTAGGCTACTACTGCGCCTCGATGATCGACGGTCCGGAGGTCCACATCCGCGGCAACGCCGGCTGGGCCATCGCCGAGAACATGATGGCCGGCACGGTCGCCGTCGAGGGGAGCGCCTCGATGGGCGCTGCCGCGACCATTCGGGGCGGGACCGTCTTCGTTCGCGGCAACGTCGGCGCCCGATCGGGCATCTCGATGAAGGGCGGCATGCTGGTCGTCGGCGGCAGTTGCGGCTACATGACCGGCTTCATGATGCAGAAGGGCACTATCATCATCTGCGGGGATACCGGCCCGGGCCTGGGCGACTCGATGTACGAGGGGCAGATCTTCGTCGGCGGACAGATCGGCGACCTGGGCAACGACGCCGTGGTCAAAGAGCCGGCCGACGAGGACCGGCAGATGCTGCGTGAGACCCTGGCCGCCTTTGGCGTCGGCGGCACCTTCGATTTCAAGAAGGTGGTCAGCGGGCGGCGGCTGTGGAACTTCTCGAAGAAAGAGATCGGAATATGGATCGAGGCGTTGTAAGACACAGCCCGCTCTGGGCGCCGCACGTGATCGAAGATATTCAGGTGAAAGCCGAGCTCGGCCACTACCGCATCCGCGGGATGTCGCCGCTGCGCCGGCTGCCGAGCTTCGACGATCTCACCTTCATCCCGTCGACCTTGAGCCGGGTGCCCCTGGAAGGCTACCGCGAGAAGTGCGTGACCCGCACCGAGCTCGGCGGGCGCCACGGCGCCAGGCCCGTCGTCATCGAGACGCCCATCACCATCGCCGGGATGAGCTTCGGGGCGCTCTCACGCAACGCCAAGGTCGCGCTGGGCCGGGCGGCGTCGCGGGTGGGGACCTCGACGACGACCGGCGACGGCGGCATGCTGCCGGCCGAGCGGGAGGCGTCGAAGATCATGGTGTACCAGGTGCTGCCGAGCCGGTACGGGTTCGACCCGAAGCACCTGCGGGCCGGGCAGGCCATCGAGATCTGCGTCGGCCAGGGGGCGAAGCCCGGCACCGGCGGCGTGCTGTTGGGCGAGAAGGTCTCCGCCGAGATCGCCGGCATTCGGGACCTTCCGGCCGGCGTGGACCAGCGGAGCCCGGCGCGCCACCCCGACTGGATCGGGCCGGACGACCTGATCATCAAGATGGAGGAGCTGCGGGAGGCGACCGACTGGCAGGTGCCGATCTACGTGAAGCTAGGGGCCTCACGGGTGGAGGACGACGTCAAGCTGGCCGTGAAGGCGGGGGCCGACGTCATCGTTCTCGACGGGATGGAGGGCGGCACCGGCGCCTCGCCGGACGTCCTCATCGACCACACGGGCATGCCGACGATGCCGGCCAACGTCGAGGCGGTCCGTGCCCTGAAGGAGGTCGGCGCCTACGGCGAGGTGCAGATCATCGCGTCCGGGGGCATCCGGAGCGGCGTGGATACGGCGAAGGCGATCGCGCTGGGCGCCGATGCGGTCTCCATCGGGACGGCGGCGCTGATCGCGCTCAACTGCAACAAGCCGCTCTACGTCGAGGACTACCAGGCGCTGGGGACCGAGCCGTACGCCTGCCGGCAGTGCCACACCGGCCGCTGCCCGGTCGGGATCACGACACAGGCACCGGAGCTGATAGCACGCCTGGACGTGGACGAGGCGACCGACCGGGTGGCGAACTTCATCAACACGATGACGATGGAGCTCCAGATGATCGCCCGGGCCTGCGGGAAGGCGAACGTCCACGACCTGGAGCCGGAAGACCTGCGCGCCCTCTCG
This sequence comes from Chloroflexota bacterium, assembly GCA_016199325.1. Next base: position 12,088 of record JACQGW010000281.1, on the reverse strand, counting down.
CTGGAAGCGTCCTACATCACCGGCATTCCGGTGGTGGGGACGACCAAAGCGTTCGGATGGTGAGACGAGAAGCTGTCAACGGATTCTTGGAACGGATTGAACGGATTGGACCCCGACCTGCTGGTCACCTGCAGCGGCGGTGGCTAACCCGTGGGATACGGTACTGGGAGAAAGCGTGCGGCCCCCGCAGACCCGCTGCCCAATCCGTTCAATCCGTTCCCAGAATCCGTTGACAGCTCTTCTCCTCGACGCGGCGTCCGCTTCGCCTAATGACCAATGACCAAATGATGACCAATCTGGAGGAAAGGTGAACGTTCAGGAAGTCTCACGCGTCCTTCGGGAGAAGAACGTCGACTTCGTCTTTGCACAGTACGTCGACCTCTCCGGTGTCCCTCGCGCCAAGCTGGTGCCGGCCAACCACATCGGCGACCTGGAAGGGCCCGACGGCGGCGCGTTCTTCGCTGGATTCGCCGCCTTTGGCTTTGGTCAGGAGCCCGACGACCCCGACCTCGGCGCTGTGCCGGACTTCGATACGCTGACGATCCTCCCCTGGCAGCGCAACACCGCCCGCTTCGCCTGCGACGTCTACTTCGAGGGCAAGCCCTGGCACTACTGCACCCGCACAATCCTCAAACGGGTGGCGGCGAAGGCGCGCGAGATGGGCTACGTTTTCAACGTCGGCGTCGAGCCCGAGTTCTACCTCGTGGCCGAACGGAACGGCCGCATCGAGCCCTGGGACGCCGAGGACCGCTTCAGCCGGCCCTGCTACGACCTGCGCGGCCTGACCCGCTCGCTCGACTTCCTCCAGACCCTCATCGGCTACATGAACGAGCTGGGCTGGGAGGTCTACGCCACCGACCACGAGGACGCCAACGCCCAGTTCGAGATCAACTTCGGCTACAGCGATTGCGTGACGACCGCCGACCGCTATACGTTCTTCCGCTACATGGCGAGCATGCTGGCACACCAGCGGGGCGCCATCGCCACGTTCATGCCGAAGCCGTGGGGCAACCGGACCGGTAACGGCGCCCACTTCCACATGAGCCTGGCCGACGCTCAGACGGGCAAGAACGCCTTTCTCGACCCGAACGATCCGCAGGGTCTCGGGCTCTCCCATCTCGCCTATCACTTCATCGGGGGGCTGCTCCTCCACGCCCGCGGCGTCAGCGCCTTCACGGCGCCCACGGTGAACTCGTACAAGCGACTCATCTCGACCGGCTCGATGTCCGGCGCGACGTGGGCGCCGGTGTACATCACCTACGGCGGCAACAATCGGACGCAGATGCTCCGGGTGCCGGCGCCCGGCCGGGTCGAGAACCGGACCATCGACTCCGCCTGCAACCCGTATCTGGCCGCGGCCGCCATTCTGGCCGCCGGACTCGACGGCATCGAGCGCGGCATCGACCCCGGGCCGAAGAACGACCGGAATCTCTACGCGCTCTCGATGAGCGACGTGCGGCAGCTCGGGATCAAGGTGCTGCCGGGCACGCTCCGCGAGGCGGTCGAGGCGCTGCACGAGGACGGCGTCATCCGGCACGCCATTGGCACGGAGTACGCCGACTACTACGCCGACATCAAGCTCCAGGAGTGGTCGGAGTACCACAACTCCGTCTCGGACTGGGAGGTCCAGCGCTACCTACGGCTGTTCTAGCGCCGGAGACGAGCTGTCAACGGATTCGGGGAGCGGATTGGAGCGGATTGCATGACCACAATCGAAGCCGTCCGCGAGCGGCGGGTCGATCCGGTGACTCAGGAGGTCGTTCGGAACGCCCTTGTCGCCGTCGCCGAGCAGATGGCGATCTGCATCGCTCGCTGCGCGCACTCGTCGGTCATTCGGGAGATCCTCGACTACTCGACGGCGGTGTTCGATCCCCAGGGCGGGATCATCGCGCAAGCGGCGCGCATTCCGATGCACCTCAACTCGATGACGGACGCCCTCCAGATGCTGATCCGCCATCGCTATCCGCTGGGGACCTGGGCCGACGGCGACGTCTACATCACGAACGACCCGTACATGGGCGGCCAGCACCTGCCGGACATCCAGACGTTCGCGCCCGTCTTCGTCGGCGGCGAAGTCGTCGCCATCTGTGGCGCGCTGGGCCACCACCTGGACGTCGGCGGGCGCGCGCCCGGCAGCTACGGCGCCGACGCCACCGAGATCTATCAGGAGGGCTTTCGCATCCCGCCGTCCCGTCTGGCGCGGCAGGGCGTGATGAACGAGCTGTTCTTCGACCTGCTGGCGGCGAACATCCGGGTGCCGGAGAAGACGGTGGCCGACCTCCGCGCCCAACTGGCTGCGCTGGAGGTGGGCAAGGCCGAGGTGCGGCGGCTGGCGCACAAGTACGGCAACGCCATGCTGCGGGATGCGATGGCCGCGCTCGCCGACACGTCCGAAGCGCGCATGCGGGCCGCCATCGCCGCGTTCCCCGACGGCACCTACACGGCCCAGGACTACGTCGACGACGACGGGCTCGGGAGCGAGCCCCTGCTGATCCGTGCGCAGATCACCGTCCAGGGCAGCGATCTGACGGTCGACTTTGCGGGCTCGGCGCCGCAAACGCCGGGGCCGATCAACTGCCCCATCGCCTCGACCGAGTCGCTCGTCTACTACGTGATCATCAGCGTTCTCGACCCATCGGTGCCGGCCAACTCCGGCTGCTACCGGCCCATCCGGATCGTCGCCCCGTCGGGCAGCATCGTCAATCCCCGCCTGCCGGGGGCGGTCGTCGGCCGCAACGTCGTCGCCCATCGCATCGCGACGGTGATGCTGGAGGCGCTGGGCCAGGCGATCCCGGAACGGGTGCCGGCGGCGTACTACGGCAACTCGAACGTCTTCATCGTGAGCAACAGGAACGACCGCGGTGGGCTGGACGTGATCTTCGACATTGCAGTGGGCGGCTGGGGCGCCCGGCCGACGAAGGACGGCCCCGACGTCTACTCGGCCGGGCTGCACAACCTGGCGAACATCCCGCTGGAGATGGCCGAGCTCGAGTTCCCCTTGCGGTTCGTGCGCTACGAGATGATCCAGGATTCCGGCGGCGCCGGCCGTTTCCGCGGCGGGCTTGGCGCCGAGCGATCCTTCCGGATCCTGCGGCCCTCGGCGCTCGGGACGCAGTTCGACCGCGTCCGCTTCCCGCCGCCCGGCCTCGCCGGCGGCAAGCCCGGCGCGCCAGGCCGGATCGTGGTCGAGCGCGCCAATCAGGCTCTGGCAGTGCCATCCAAGGCGCTCCGGTTCCCGCTCGAGCCCGGCGACGTCGTCCGCCTCATGGCGCAGGGCGGCGGCGGCCACGGCGACCCGTGTGAACGCGATCGGGCGCTGGTCGCGCGCGACCTCGTCGAGGAGAAGGTGAGCGAGCGGGCGGCGAGGGAAGTCTACGGGTACGTGGCGGAGCGACAACGGATCACGCTGGGGAACTCGTAGGAGCTTGGGGAAACGCGGTCGTGCTGAGCCCCCCGTCTGTCATGCTGAGCGGTCGTCTGTCATGCTGAGCGGTCGTCTGTCATGCTGAGCCGCAGCGAAGCATCTCCCCGGCCGAATGGGCAGCCGCCGGGAGATGCTTCGCTGCGGCTCAGCATGACGGGGGAAGACCGATGGCCCCGGGGAGTTGCTTCGCTCCGGCTCAGCATGACGGCTGGAGGGTCAGGCGATCTGTCAGAGACTTACCGGATGCATCAGCGCGTCGTACACCGGAAAGTCTCCAGAGGGCCGATGACCTGCCCGAGTGCGGGGACACGATCATCCCCTTGACGCATTGATCTGGTAGACGCCGTTCCCCGGCGATCCAAATGCACGGGTCAACTATTCCTGCCTGGAGGGTGGTATGTTTAGCTGGTTGATCGGCGTGGACGTTGGCGGCACCTTTACCGACCTGGTGGCCGTCGAGACGGCGAGTGGGCGGACGGTGCATCTGAAGGTGCCGACGACGCCGCGCGACCCCTCCGATGGCTTCCTGGCGGCCCTGGAGGAGCTGCGCACTGGCGAGCCCGGCGTCTTCGACGGGGCACAGCTCCTGCTGCTCCACGGGACGACGCTGGCAACCAACGCTATTCTGGAGGGGAAGCTGGCGCGCACCGGCCTGGTGACGACGGCCGGCTTCCGGGACGTGCTGGAGATCGGCCGGCACCTGCGCCCGGAGCTCTACGACCTCTTCATCGACAAGGCACCGCCGCTGGTGCCGCGGCAGTGGCGCCGGGAGGTCGTTGAGCGCGTCGGCCCGGATGGCGCCGTGGAAACGCCCCTCGACGCCGAGAGCGTGCGGGGGGCCATCGCCACGCTGGCCGCGGCCAGCGTCGAAGCCGTCGCCGTCGCGTTCCTTAACTCGTACCGAAACTCCGTACATGAAGAACAGGTCCGCGATCACCTGCGGGCGGCGAAGAGCTGGTACGTCTGCGCATCGGCCGACCTGAACCCCGAAGTGCGCGAGTACGAGCGCATGAGCACGACGGTGCTGAACGCTGCACTGATGCCGCGTGTCAACCGGTATGCCGACGCCCTCGAGCGCCAGTTGGCGCAGCGGGCGCCCACCGCTCAGTTGTTCATCATGCAGTCGAACGGCGGCGCCGCAACAGTCGAGACGGTTCGCGCTCGACCCGTCAGCCTGGCGCTCTCCGGACCGGTAGCCGGCGTGAACGCCTGCGTGTACCTGGCTGCTCAAACGGGCATGCCCAACCTGATCGGACTCGACGTCGGCGGCACCAGCGCCGACATCTGCATCGTCGAGGATTCCCAGCCCCGCGTCACCACCGAGATGAAGATCGCCGAATATCCCATCCGCCTGCCGATGATCCAGGTGAGCTCCATCGGCGCCGGAGGCGGCAGCATCGCCTGGATGGATCGCGGCGGCGCGCTGCGCGTCGGCCCGCAGAGCGCCGGCGCCGACCCGGGACCGGCCTGCTACGGGCAGGGCGGCACGGAGCCGACGGTCACCGATGCGCATCTGACGCTGGGGCGACTCGATCCCAACTACTTCCTGGGCGGCCGGTACAAGCTCGACGCCGATCGTTCTCGGGAGGTGATCGCCCGGCGCATCGCCGAGCCGCTCGGTCTCGACCTGGCCGGAGCGGCGGCGGGCATCGTGCGCGTCGTCGAGGCGAACATGGAGCGCGCCCTTCGGGTGAGCTTGAGCGAGCGCGGAAACGACCCGCGCGACTTTGCGCTGGTCTCCTTCGGCGGCGCCGGCGGGCTGCATGCGGCATCGCTGGCGCAGCATCTGGAGATCCCCCGCGTGCTCGTTCCTCCGCACCCGGGGACGCTCTCGGCCTTTGGTCTGCTCGTCGGCGACGTCCGCCACGACTTCGCCGCCAGCGAGCTACTGTTGGCCGGCGACCCGGCGGCATCGACCCGGCTGGCCGCCATCTACACCGCGCTCGAAGAGCAGGCCCGGGCCGCGCTCGCCGCCGATGGCTTCGGCCCGGACGACGGCTTCATCCAGCGGAGCTGTGACGTCCGCTACACCGGCCAGGCATACGAGGTGACCGTGCCCTGCCCGGACGGTGCGACCGACGCCGCCGGTCTGGCCGAGATCCTGGCCTGCTTCCATCGCGAGCACGAGCGGCTCTACGCTCACAGCGACCCGGCCCAGCCGTGTGAGCTCATGACGTACCGGGTGGCGGTGGTGGGCCGGCTGCAGAAGCCTGCAGTACCAGAAGGGAAGCAGCAGGCCGGCGCGCCGCAGCCGTACGCCGAGCGACCGGTCGCCTTCGACGGGACAGGCTTCGTCCCGACAGGCATCTTTCGTCGGGAGGCACTGGCGCCGGGCCACGTCCTGACCGGTCCGGCGATCGTCGACCAGATGGACGCCACCACCCTGGTACCACCGGGCGTGCGCTGCCGTGTTGACCGCTACGGCAACCTGATCCTGGAGATGGAGAGCTCGTAGGAACTCGTAGGAACTCGGGGACACTCCTGTCATGCTGAGCCGCAGCGAAGCATCTCCTTGACGGTGCCGGTCCATGTCGGGGAGATGCTTCGCTGCGGCTCAGCGTGACGGACGGAGGGCCAGTCGGTTTGCCGTGGCCTACCGGATGCACAGCGCACTTGTGGAGGGTGGCATGCGCGATCCTGACGTTCAGCGCCTAGCGGCCCAAGCTCGGCCTGATGTGCGACACGCGGCGACGGTGGACGCCATTGAGCGGGAGCTGGCGCAGCTCTGGCGGTCGGTCGGCCAGCCGGGCGAGATGCCGGCCGTCCGCGCCAGCGTCCTGAACCTGGTCGTCTTCGCCGAGCCGCAGGCCGTCCGGCGGGCGCTCGGCGTGCTGGCTGCGCTGCCCGGCCGCCACACGTCACGCATTCTTGTCCTCATACCGACCGACGGCAGACGGCCGGGCCTCTCGGCCAGCGTCGCCGCCCACTGCGACCGCATCGGCGGCGATGGCCGTCGGGTCTGCCACGAGCAGGTCACCCTTCGCTTCAGCGGCGACGAGGCCGAGCTGGTGCCCGGCCTCGTCCTGCCGCTGCTGCTGCCGGACCTGCCGCTGGTGCTCTGGCTCGCCGGCTGCGCCTCGGCGGCGGATGAGACGACCGCCTGGCTGCGCGGCATCGCCGACCGGATCGTGCTGGACTCGGCCGTCTGCGGCCAGCCGGCGGCGCCGCTCGGCGGCGTCGAGTCGCTGGCCGCCGATCCCGATCGGACGGCGGCGCTCGCCGATCTGAACTGGGCCCGCATCGCGCCCTGGCGCCAGGCCGTGGCGCAGGTGTTCGATCCTATCGATCTCCGGCGCTACGCCGGGCACGTCGACGGCGTGACCGTCTTCTTCCGAGGCCGGGCGGGCGACCGTCCCGCGGCTCAGGTCTGGCTCCTGGCCGGCTGGGTGATGGCGTGCCTGGGCTGGCGGCCGGGGTCGGCGTTGGCGCCGGATGCGCTGGCGTGGGACCTGCGGCGTGTCGAGACGGCGGGGCGAGCGCGCCTGACGCTCGCCGCCGATCCGGCCTGCGAGGCAGATGATGGACAGGTGGGCGCCGTGGCGCTGACGGCTCGGGTCGGTGAGGACGTCGCCGAGTTTCGCGTCGTTCGCAACGCCGACCGCGTCTGCGCGACGACGACCGCCACCGTCAACGGCACGGTCCGCCGGCAGCGGGCCGTGCGCCTGGAGACGGCCGACGACGCGCGCCTGCTCGTCGCCGAGCTGGACCGGCAGGGGCGAGCCCCGACCTACGAGGCCGCCGTCGCCTTTGCCGCCGGGCTATACCGGCAGATCGAGGACAACATCGGATGATCGGTCGCTGCATCGTCTATCCCGACCTGGACCGGCTGAGTCGAGCCGCCGCAGAGCAAGTCGCCGCTGCGCTGGCCGGGAGTGATTCGGCACGGCAGTGCTCGATCGCGCTCGCCGGCGGCTCGACGCCGCTCCGACTCTACGCCCTGCTGGCGTCGGCGCCGTTTGCCGACACGCTCCCCTGGCACCGTCTGGTCGTCTACTGGGGCGACGAGCGCTGGGTACCCCACGACCACCCCGAAAGCAACTACGGCGCCGCCCGCCGGGCGCTGCTCGACCGAGTCCCGGTGCCGGCCCATCAGGTCCACCCCGTCCCCACCGACCTGCCGACGCCCCAGGCGTCCGCCGACGCCTATGAGTACACGCTCCGCGAACAGCTCGAAACCAGAAACCCCGACCCCCATGAGTACACGCTCCGCGAACAGCTCGGGCCGTCCGATCCCATCCCGCGCTTCGACCTGATCCTGCTCGGGATGGGGCCGGACGGCCACACGGCCTCGCTCTTCCCCGGCAGCCCGGTCCTGGACGAATGCCGGCGACTCGTCACGGCCGTCCTCGACGCGCCCAAGCCGCCGCCCGCGCGGGTGACGCTCACCCTGCCCGTCCTCAACGCCGCCGCCCGGGTCATCTTCCTGGTCGCGGGCGCCGACAAGGCTGCCGCGCTTCGGGCCGCCATTCTGGCTCCGGGCCTCCAACCGCCAACTCCCGGGCCCCAGCGCCCGCACGCCGAGAGGGAAGTGGTGCCGCCGGCCGGCCTCGTCCGCCCGACCGACGGCGAGCTCATCTGGCTCGTCGACGTCGCCGCTGCCGGGGAGCTGCCCGCCGCCGTCCCCGGCTGGCACGTCGAGCGGTAGCGGATGGTCGAGCCAGCGCCGGCCCTCGCCCCGCTCCCGGCGGGTCTCGTCGCCGAGATCGAGCGGTGCGCCGTCGAGTACGCGCGTGCCATGGGCGCGCGGGCCGTCGAGCGGTATCTCCAGCCGGTCGCCGTCGAGTTCAAGCAGGAAGGGGAGCGCGACCCGGTCTCGGAGATCGACCGGTTCGTCGAGGATTTCATCCGCACGTCGGTGGGGCGGGACTTCCCGGGCCACGGCGTGCTGGGCGAGGAGCGGGAGCAGTCGGAAACCGCTCTCTCGCCGTTCCTCTGGGTGGTCGATCCCATCGACGGCACGGCCAACTACCTGTCGGGCTACCCGTTCTTCGCCGTCTCCATCGGCGTGCTCCACGACTGCCGACCGCTGGCGGCAGCGGTGTTCGTCTCGACGACCCACCGGGGCGGTGCCGGCATCTACCACGCCCGCGCCGGCGGCCGGACCTGCCTGGACGGCGAGCCGGTCGCGGTCTGGCCCGGCGCGGCGCCCGCGGCGACGAAGGTGGCCGGCCTGCCGAGAAGCTTCCCGTTCGTCTTTGCATCCCGCCGGTCGTTCCGGCGGGCGGGCGGCGACGTGCGGATCACCGGATCTATCGCCGCCGAGCTCTGCCTGACGGCGGCCGGCGCGTTCCAGTTCGTCGTGTTCGGGGCGCCGAAGATCTGGGACGTCGCCGCCGGGGTGCTGCTCGTCGCCGCGGCGGGCGGGACCGTCCTGACCTGGGAGCGAGAACGCCGGGCCTGGCTGCCGTTCACCACGTTCCAGCCGGCGCGCGACGGCGGCGCCGAGCCGCTCCGGCGCTGGACGAAGCCGCTCATCGCCGCCAACCCCCAGATCGCCGCCCACGTCGCCGCCAACATCCGCCCGCGGGGGAAGATCGCGCGCCGGATCGTCGGCCTGATCAGCCGGCTGTACTGAGAACCAGCCCGGCAAGCGGGGGCAGCCAGCCGGCGACGACCAGGGCATAGCCCAGGACGGTGGGGGGAGACGCAACACCTTCCGGGACGAGCCCGGCGATCCTGATGGCCAGGACGCCGAGGTTGACGGCGGCGACGGCGAACCAGGAACTATCGCCGCCTGCGTATGGATGTGAGGAGTGTAGTGGTGGAGAAAGAACACCTCTCGCTGCCAGAGGAGTGGATGAGAAGGCTTGATCTGGACCCGAAGACGGTGTTGGATAAGCAAATGGCACGGCTTGGCAAGGAGTTGGGCAAGCTCCCGCCGTGCAAGCCGATGGTGGGGGCGATCGCCGCTGCTCGCGAGCGTGGAAGTCTTGGTCCAAATCCGCTGGTCGTGGAGATGCTTGCACTTTGGCGACGGAGCAAGATGCAAGCAGGAGGACTGGGCCCGCGTGGACCAGTTGGCCGAGCGCAATGCGGACAAAGAGCCCGATGAGGTCCTTGAGGAAGTGACGGCCGTGGTGGAGGAAGCTCGCCAGGAGCGGTATGAGCAGAAAGGACAAGCTAAACCCGCCAGGCGCCGTAGTTGACACGAATCTGTTTGTCAGCATTCCAGACGTGAAGGAGCGAGACCCGTGGCGATCCGGGACACGCGTACCGAGTGGCTACGAGTGCAGATGTACCGGCAGATGAGCCCTGAGGAGCGCGTGCTGGTCGCGGCGAGGATGTTCGATGAGATGGTGGCCATCGTGCGTTCGTCCGTTCTCGATCGGCAGCCTGGGATTGCGTCAGAAGAACTCGATCGTGAGGTGCGACGCCGCGTGCTGCCGCGTGGGCTCGCGGACCTCGCGGCGGGACGCGGGAGCGGCCGCGACTGTGATTGAACGTGACGTGCTGCTTCGCGTCGTCGATGCCCTCGACTCGCTCGCAATCCCGTACATGATCGTCGGCTCCTTTGCCTCGACCTACTGGGGTCGGCCGCGCACAACTCACGACGCCGATCTGCTGGTAGTGTACGCCGGATTGCAGAAATTCTCTGCCGGCACCGAAAACGTCCGTCACGACGGGCATCGCTGCGCTACCCGTTCCTATTCCTGCAATTCTCCGTACACTACCGCATCGAAGGCAAGTCCGCTCGCCCAATCGCTGGGATCGGAGTTCTATGCACCCGAATTCGTGATCCAAGAAGCGGTGCGCCGGAAAGGGCAGTTCAGCGTCATCCACACGCTTCACCCGTTCAAGGTCGATCTGTGGATTCGATCGGACACGGCGTTCGACCGGGAGCGATTCCGGCGCCGGTGGCCGGCGACGATGTTCGGCCGTCAGGTCTGGGTCACGAGCGCCGAGGACACGATCCTTAGCAAGCTCTACTGGTACAAGGCGTCGTCGGCGCTGGAGCGACAGATGCAAGATGCCCTGGAGGTATACGAGATTCAGGAGCCGCATCTGGATCAGGCGTACCTCAATCGCTGGGCAGGCATCCTGGGAGTAGGTGAAGGAGTTCCTCGACTTGCTGTGCAAGGCGTAGCACCGTCTCGGTCACTGTGGTTGGGTTGCCTTCGTCCGTGCTTTGCGCATCGGTGTCCCAGTCCAGTTATGGCCCGTGATGGAGCTGGTCTGCGACGTCGGCTTGGTGAACGTCGCCCGGGCAGTGGATTTTCACCTCCACCGAGAACCCTTCGCCCAACGCTTTGACGTAGCGACGCAACGTGTTCAGGATATAGGCATCATAGCCCCGCTTCTCAATGCGGGCAACCTGAGTCTGGGAGACGCCCAGCCGCCTGGCAACTTCCCGTTGAGTCAGCCCAGCAGCCTGGCGGGCTTCCACCAGTTGTAGCCAGAGCTCACTCTTGGCCGCCTCTTCCTCGTAGACAGCCCGGTACTCCGGATCGGCCACAAACTCGGCCTTCCAGCGCTCGTAGCTGGCCTGGCCCTCCGCCATGTGATCCCGCTTGTGCTGTTCACCTGCCTTTGGTTTCACCCTTAGGATGCTTGCTGCAGTGTTCGCACCGCCCCGAGACCAGTCGACCCCACCTGCCACAGAGTTGACAGGCGCCGTGCGGACTGGTGTAGCTAAACGATGGCTGGCTTGTCGGCGTGTTGGTACGGATCGTCCGCCACTTCCTCAGCGGCAAGAGCCGGTCGACGTCGTCCTTGCGGACCCAAACCGTGCTCGCCGGTCGAGTTGATGAGATGCGAAACATAGGAATGTTGCGGTGAGAGAGCTCAGTAACATTCCTTCTTGAGACAGGCCGAGCAGCCAGCCCAACGCCGGCGCCCACTGCCGCCATCGACCGGACGGTCACTCGGATGCCGTATCGCCTCTTGCCGATTCCAGCGCCAGGACGTGGCAGTCTCCGAATGCCGTCGCAGTTTCAGCGGCTCTCCCTTGCCACGCGCGCTGCGCTCTGAGACAATCGCTCTACGTAGCATGCCGGATATGCGCTATGATGAGCACGCCTGACTCATCGCCTGGGTCAGCGGGCGGACGGCGACGCGGGGCCTGGCCGATCTCGTGAGACGGGGCGTCTTCGACCAGTTTGGCGAGCGGGGGAAAGGGACGGTATAACAGATCCGCCGCTCGGGAATTGCGTCAATGGCGCCGGGATAGCGCCACAGATGCGCCAATGGCGCCGTGATGTGGTGAGAGTGGTGAGAGGTGAGGAGGGTTGGATGACTCAAAGGGCTGGCGGGCTGCGCGTGGGCGTCGACATCGGCGGGACCTTTACCGATCTCGTCGCCGTCGAGCCGGGGGGCGAGGTCCGGTTGCGCAAGATCTCGACGACGCGCGCCGACTTCGCCGGCGCCGTCCTGGACGACGTTGCCGCGCTCGCCGCGATCACCTGACGGCGGGTATGATACAACAAGCAGCTAGGCAGGCGAGACTGAGCACGATGAAAGAGCGCAAAGTTCCAACCATCGAGGAGGTCAAGCAGAAGGCCCTGCCCGTCCTTGCCCGCTATGGGGTTCGACGTGCGGGGGTCTTCGGGTCGCTCGCGCGTGGGGAGATGCGTCGGCGGAGCGATATCGATATCCTGGTCGACTTCCACGAGCCCATTGGGCTTTTCGCATTTGTCGGCCTCAAGCTCGACCTGGAGAAGGCGCTTG
>JACQGW010000285.1 GCA_016199325.1 Chloroflexota bacterium | reverse complement strand
GGCGTGACAAGGCAAAGTGTTGTGTTGGTGGTTGGCGCTACAGCGCCGGGTCGCTGCTTGCCGGGCGCTGATGCGCAAACGACGAACCATCAAGTCATGATTGACAGGCCGCTAGCTTAGCACCACCTCTATCCTTGGGGCTCGGATGGCCCACCTGCCCTTCGGATCCTTCAGCACGATCCGCAGCGGCTGGCCGGCCTGTTTCAGCAGGTTGAGCGGCCGCTTGCCGCCCTGGCGGAGCAGGTCCCGCAAGGTAACCACGGCGCGAGGGGCCGCCAGGTCGTCGACGAAGACGAGCAGCGTGAGATCCTGGGCCAGGCTCTCGGGCGCGGGGACCGGATCGACGAAGCGGAACCGCAGCGACGAGAAGGTGTAGCTGTCCGGCACCCGGGCGGCGTCCTCGGGCCGGCTGGAGTCGACGAGCAGAGCCTCCCCGCTGCGGAACTGAGGGATACCGTCGAAGCGTACCCGATCCAGCCTGGGCGTCCGCCCGCCTGTGCGTTGAGCCGACTGGGGCAATAGGCGCCTTTGCAGATTCAACCACTTCCCTGAGAAGCGAGTCTCATCCGCCGGTGAACCCTCTACGAACTGATCGGAAGATATGGGCTTGTAATGCTTCACCGAGGAGCGAGCCTCATCCCCTGGTGAATCGGCATCGCCGGGTGACAGGGCGGAGCGTTCCGCCTCCGCCGGCGGGGCGTAACCGGCAGCCATGCTGGCGAACCGAGCGGCCGCTGCCCCGCCCCCAGCCCTCCGGAACCGCACGTGGCTCGCCTGAGCGCCGGTGAAATCCTCGGACCAGCCCGCCGGCAGGGCGCCGGCGACCGGGATGGTTCCCTCGCTGCGCCGGCCGGCCTCGGTCCGGACGGCGACGAAGCCGGTGGCCGACGAGAGCAGGCCGTAGGCCAGCGACTCCCGCAGGAGCAGGTCGCCGAGGATCTGGAGGCTCCTGGCACGGACGTTCTCGGCGTAGACCAGCCGGCGGCCGGACTCAGGCAGCGAGAGGTCCTGCTGCGGGTCATAGCCAAGCCGCTCCAGCCGCTCGACGAGCTCCTGCCCGGAGAGACCCGAGCCGATCAGGAACTCGATGCCGAGGACGCGCCGCGCGCCGAAGAGGGCCTTGAGGGCGCGGCCGTGGTAGGGGCCCCGCACCGGCTCGGCCGGCGACGACGCGATCACCTGGCCGCCCGCGCCGGCGACCTGGCAGTTCAGAGGCCCGCCGGCCCGGGCGACCCGGCCGACGGCCCAGACCGTCCGCCCGGCCGGGAGGTCGCCAAGGTCGATCCCGCTCCAATCGGGGCTCGACGCCGGGCGCACGATGCGGCCGGAGGCGGCCACAGAGGCGCGGTTCACCTCCAGGCGCAGATCGGCCAGGACGGGCTGGGACCAGTCGGCCAGCACCTCGTCGAGCGCCGTCGTGATGTCCTCCTCGGCCGGGTTGCTGGTGAGGAAGCGCGCCACGCCCCCGCCGCGCTCGGCGATCTCCATCGCCAGAAAGGAGTTGGGCGCGGCGTCGATGCAGAGGATGCTGATGCGCCGGTGGTGGGCCAGCCCGGACTCCTCTTCGGCCAGTCGGAGGATCCTGCCGTCGTCGGTGACCTGGGCGTCGGTGACGATCAGGACGTGGCGGGCTCGCTCCCCTGGGGCGCGTTCGAGGCTCAGCGCCTGCTCCAGCGCGACCCCCAGCTCGGTGCCGCCGGAGTCCCGATGGTCGGCCAGGAACTGCCTGGCACGGTCGACGGCCTCGGCGGTGCCTGCCTGCAGCCGCGTGCTGAGCCAGCAGGTTGTGCTGTGAAAAAGCTCCAGGCCGAAGGCGTCCCGAGGGGTGAGGTCGCCGAGGAACGACGACGCCGCCCAGTCCGCCGCCGCCCACTTGGGCCCATTCATCGAGCCGGAGTGGTCGACGGCGAGCACGACCTCCCGGGGAACGGCGCTCTGGACGTCGTGAATCGCCGGCGGCGCGATCATGGCGAGGAAGTAGGTCTGGCCGGCGATCGGGTCGTCGTGGGTCAGGACGTGAAGACGCGGGTGACCCTCCGCCTGGGCCGGCCGCCAGAAGAGCACGCAGTCCCGGTCGGGCACGACCTCCCGCTCCTTCAGCCGGACCCGCGCGCGCCCGTCCTCGTCGCCGATGGCCAGCGCGTGCGTCGAGCTCTCGACGGCCGCGGCGCCGGGGATGAGCAGATCGAGCGAGAAGCGATGGCCGGGGTCGCGCAGGAGCAGGAGCGGCTGGCCCTGGGAGTGCCGTGAGGTTCGCTCGTCGCTGCGGGTGTAGCGGGGCGCGGTTGTCAGGGGGATCCGGAGCGTCCATCCAACGCCTGCCGGGCGGGCGAGCTGGACGTAGTGGGTTTCGACGGCGATCTCCTGATCGGGCTGAAGGCCGGTCACCTGGAGGCTGAAGACGTTCGGTGCCTCGCGGGTGACCAGGGCGCCCTGCCGTCCCTCGGCGCGGGCCTGCGCGTAGTCGGCCTCGGCCTGGGCGCGCGCTTTCAGCTCGGCACGGATCTCGACGTCGCCAAACGTCGCCGTCACACCGGTGACGGCGGCATCGCCGGGGAGCGGGAAGCGGTAGATCGCCTCCAGCACCTGGTCGCACTGCTCCCGCGTGTATCGGAAGGTGTGGACAACGCTCAGCGCGGCCAGCGGGCCGATGATCTCGCCGCCCACCTCGGTGCGCCTGAGGGGCACGAAGCCGGAGGGTGCGCCGACCTCCGGCCGTTGAAGGATCTCCAGAACGGCGACGCCGTCCGGACGCGCGTTTTCGTAGCCGTTGGGATTGAACATGGTTACTCCCTTCCGAAACCGCCGCGCCGGCGGCGGCGCTTCTCGTCGATGAACTCCAGGAACTCCAGGACCGCGGCCTGCTCGCCGGGCGTGAGCTCGTCCCAGTGATCGAGGACGGCGCGCCCGTGGGCGAGCAAGCGGGCATCCGATAGCAGCACCGGCGAGCCCGCACTGTACGCCGCAGCGGCCGGCGGCAGGCTCTCGCTCAGCCGTCTGGCGGCGAAGCGGCCACCGTCCTCCAGAGCGGACGGCGGCTGCTTCGCCGTCTCCGCCGGCAGATACCCGGCCCGGGCCATCAGCTCCTGGTAGATCCGGCCCGCCTCGGCCGCGTCGCCGTCGGCCAGCGTATCGGCGAGCTTCTTCAAGATCCCGGGTGAGGGCTCGATCTTCTTGCCGGTCCTGCTATCGACCCCGCTCTCGATCTGCGTAATGTACGTGCGGCTGACGCCCGAGCCCTCGGCGAGGGCATTCAGGCTGAACCGTTTGCGGCGGCGCAGGGCTTCCAGGGCTGCGCCCAGGCCGACCGACTCCTCTCGAAACCCGTCCTCCATAGAACCCTCCTCGTTCTCCTCCTCTCCGCCAAGCGCTCTGGCGGTTCAACGTCCCTGCGAGCCGATCCGATCTCCCGCCAACACATCGCCGGCCAATACTGCCCACATACCTTCCTGTATTGTACACTATACTGGTTGATTCGGCAAGTATGGTGGCAGAGCGAGCATGTTCTCATCTCCGCGTGAATCCGCGGCGCTTCCGTCGAGAGATGCTGACGGCCGAGCTCTTGCTTGCCATGCTGAGTTGCTACTCGGTATACTGAGCCCCTATCCGTCATGCTGGCCTCTATCCGTCATGCTGGCCTCTATCCGTCATGCTGGCCTCTACCCGTCATGCTGGCCCCTACCCGTCACGCTGAGCCGCAGCGAAGCATCTCCGCGGGCCACACGGGTACCGTCCGGAGAGATGGTTCGCTGCGGCTCAGCTTGTCGGCGAGGTGGCGGGGCTCGTGAACGCGGCTCAGCATGACGGCGGGGTGGCGGGGTC
>JACQGW010000284.1 GCA_016199325.1 Chloroflexota bacterium | reverse complement strand
TCGGCGGGCCGATGGGCGACGCCGGGCTGACCGGCCGGAAGATCATCGTCGACACCTACGGTGGGATGGCCCGGCACGGCGGCGGCGCTTTCTCCGGTAAGGACCCGACGAAGGTCGACCGGTCCGGCGCCTACATGGCGCGCTACGTCGCCAAGAACGTCGTCGCCGCCGGGCTCGCCGACCGGTTCGAGCTCCAGATCTCCTACGCCATCGGTGTCGCCCGACCGCTCTCGATCATGATCGAGACGTTCGGGACGAGCCGCGTGCCGGAGGAGCGGATCCTCGAGCTGGTCAAGAAGCACTTCGACTTCCGGCCGGCGGCCATCATCCAGAACCTGCGGCTCCGCCGGCCGATCTACCGGGCAACCGCCGCCTACGGCCACTTCGGTCGGACCGACATCGACGCGCCCTGGGAGGTGACGGACCGGGCAGAGCTGCTGGCACGCGAGGCCGGCCTGCCCTGCCCCAATCGCACCCAGCCCGCCATGACCACCTGAACGGTTGACGGCGGGGGGCCGCAGTCGGTATAGTTGGGGCGCATAGCGTGACGGGAGCGCGTACGCTCGCCAAACGTTCACGACGAGGTTGCTCAACTGGTGGACAATGCCCGCGCACTCGTCACGGGGGTCTCCGGATTCGCCGGGAGCCACCTCGCGCACTACCTTCTGCAAGCAGGCGTCGAGGTCGTCGGTCTGACGCGCCGGCCAAGCCACAACGGCAAGCCGAAAGCTCGGCTCACGCTCGTCCAGGCCGATCTCTCCGACCACGAACGGCTGGCACGGCTGCTCGGCGACGTCCGGCCGGATCTCGTGTTTCACCTGGCCGGCCAGTCTTTTGTTCCTCGTTCCTGGATCGATCCGCTGGAGACGTACGTCAGCAACGTCTTCAGCCAACTGCAGTTGCTCCGGGGCGTGCTTCTGGCGGGCATCGATCCGCTGGTGCTCGTCATCGGCTCCCAGGAGGAGTACGGGCCCGTGCCGCCGGAGGAGCTGCCGGTAGCCGAGAGCCGTCCGCTACAGCCGGTCAACCCGTATGGGGTCAGCAAAGTCACCCAGGACCTCATGGGGCTTCAGTACTGGCTGAGCCACCGGCTTCGCTGCGTGCGCGTGCGCCCCTTCAACCACATCGGCCCCGGTCAGGACGAGTCATTCGTCGTCAGCGCGTTCGCCAGGCAGGTTGCCGAGGCCGAGGCCGGCCTGCGACCGCCGGTCATCCATTTCGGCAACCTTTCCGCGCGGCGTGACTTTACGGATGTGCGCGACATCGCGCGGGCCTACCATCTGGCGCTGCTCAGGGGCGAGCCGGGCGACGTCTACAACGTCGGCTCGGGCTGTTCAGTGCCGATCCAGCAGGTGCTGGACTATTTCGTCGCCAACAGTCGAGTCACCCTGCAGCTCGAGCCGGACCGGGAGCGGTTCCGACCGACCGATACACCGGCCACACTGTGCGATAGCACCAAGTTCCGCGCCCGGACCGGCTGGCAGCCGAATATCCCACTGGAGCAGTCGCTCGCCGATACGCTGGCATACTGGCGTGACGCCGTGCAGGCGCGGGCGCGCGAAGGGAACCCGTGAGTGCGGGCGGCGGGGCATCGGGGGGCATCGAGGGGGCATCGAGGGGGCATGGTATGAAGGGAATTATTCTGGTCGGCGGTGAGGGCACGCGGCTGCGACCGCTGACGGCCAAGGTGCCAAAACCGATGGTGCCGATCGTGAACCGTCCGTTCCTGCGGCACATGATCGACCATCTCCGCGGCCACGGCATCAAGGACATCATCCTGGCCATGGCGTACCTGCCGGACAAGATCCAGGGCTACTTCGGCGACGGTCGTGAGCTGAACGTCGAGCTCATCTACGTCGTCGAGCAGGTTCCACTCGGCACAGCCGGTGCCGTCAAGAATATCCTCGACCAGATCGGCCTGGACGAGACGTTCTTCGTCTTCAACGGCGACGTCTTCACCGACCTGAATCTCACCGCGATGCTCCAGTGGCACCGTGAGAAGCGGGCGCTGGTGTCCATCGGGCTGACGCCGGTCGAAGATCCGACGGCGTACGGCATTGTCGAGCTCGAGGCCGACGAACGCGTCCGGCGTTTCATCGAGAAGCCGGCCTGGGACGCCGTGACGACGAACCTGATCAACGCCGGCACCTACATCGTCGAGCCGGCCGCCTTCAAGTACGTGCCGCCCAAGATCCACTTCATGTTCGAGAACGGGCTCTTCCCAGTGCTGCTTCAGGTCGGCGAGCCCGTCTACGGCTACGCGTCGAACGCCTACTGGATCGACATCGGCACACCCCAGCGATACCAGACCGTCCATCATGACCTGCTGATGGGCCGGGTGGCGCTGGACTTCCCCGGCCAGCGGGCGCACGATGGCCTCTGGGTCGGCCGGGACTGCCGGGTCGACCCGAGCGCCCACATCACCGGACCGGTTGTGCTCGGCGATGGCTGCACCATCGGGCCCGGCGCCCGCCTGACCGGCCCGACCGTGCTCGGCGAGGGTTGCAGCGTCGGCAGGGACAGCTCCGTCGAGGACTCGGTCATCTGGGCGCGC
Source organism: Chloroflexota bacterium (assembly GCA_016199325.1). Next base: position 2,789 of record JACQGW010000284.1, on the reverse strand, counting down.
ACGCAGATCCGCCGCCAGGTGCATGTCCGCGGCTGCGTCGTGGCCGAGAGCGCCGTCATCGAGGACAGCGTCTGGCTGTCCGGCGGCGCGATCATCGGCGACGGCGTGACCATTGGCAGCGGAAATCGTTTGGAAAAGGGAATCAAAGTCTCGGCGGGTGTCGCACTTCAGCCGAACGCCATTACGTTTTGAGGGGACTTCGGGTGCCTCGGAGGGCTGCGTGAACGTTCTGATCACCGGGGTTACCGGGATGGCCGGTAGCCACCTCGCCGAATACCTCCTGACCCTGAACGGGCTCTGGGTTTTCGGAACCTATCGTCGCCGGAGCCTCATGGACAATCTGGCGGACTTGACGACCGGCGGTCGGGTGCGGTTCGTCACCGAGGGCGGCAGCATGGCGGCACACGGCCGGCTGGAGCGGGCCGTCGCCGAGCGGGCGATGCCCGGCCGGCTGAACCTGATCGAGGCCGATCTGGCCGACCCCTACTCCGTCCAGCGATTGATCGCCGCCGTGCGGCCCGACCGGATCTTTCACCTGGCCGCCCAGAGCTACGTGCCGGCATCGTGGGACGCGCCGGAGGAGACGCTGTCGCTGAACGTGCTCGGCGAGCTGCACCTGCTGGAGGCCGTTCGCCAGGCGGGGATCAACCCGCTCATCCACATCGCCGGCTCCTCGGAGGAGTACGGGCTCGTCTTCCCGCACGAGACGCCGATCCGGGAGACGAACCCGCTGCGACCGCTCAGCCCCTATGCGGTCAGCAAGGTCGCACAGGAGCTGCTGGCGCTCCAGTACTTCCATAGCTATGGCCTGCGGACCGTCGTGACGCGCGGCTTCAACCACACCGGGCCGCGCCGGGGAGTGGTCTTTGTGACCTCCAGCTTCGCCCAGCAGATCGCGGAGATCGAGAAGGGACGGCGAGCGCCGGTGCTGCTGACCGGCGATCTCACGAGCCGGCGCGATTGGAGCGACGTTCGCGACGTCGTTCAGGGCTACTGGCTGGCGCTGGAGAAAGGAGAGCCCGGCCAGGTCTACAACATCGGCAGCGGCTACCACTACTCCGTCGGCGAGATGCTGGAAACGCTGCTCGGCATGACCGGCCATCGCATCGAGGTGGAGCTCGATCCGGCCCTCCTGCGGCCGTCGGACGTGAAGCTCCTCTGGTCGGATTGCAGCCGCTTCCAGGACCGCACCGGCTGGGCGCCGCGCATCAAGTTCAAGCAGACGTTGTCCGATCTCCTCGACTATTGGCGCCAGCGGGTCTAGCCCACATGGCCGTCGATCCGCACATCCTCGACACCGTCGCCGCCCTGCGGACGCTCGATCCAGCGGGGATGATCGACCACGTCCGCGCGGCGCCCGAGCAGTTCCGCCGCGCCTGGCACGAGGCGGCGGACTTCGCGCTGCCCGAGCGATACGGCGCGGCGAGTCAGATTGTTGTCCTCGGCATGGGGGGCTCGGCCATCGGCGGCGACCTCGTCGGCGGGCTGATCGCCGACTCGTGCCCGCGTCCCTATCGCGTCGTGCGCGAATACGACCTGCCGGCCTCCGCCGACGATCAGACGCTTGTCGTCGCCTCCAGCTACAGCGGGAACACCGAGGAGACGCTGACGGCTGCGCGCCAGTCCCTCGCGCGCGGCGCTATGGTGCTCGGCATCACGACGGGCGGCGAGCTGGCCCGTTTGCTTGCCGATGCCGGGGCGCCGGTTTTTCGCTATCAGTTTGTCTCGCAGCCACGGGCTGCACTCGGCTACGGCATGATGCCGCTGTTGGCGTTCCTCCAGCAGCTCGGGCTCACCCGCCGCTGGGACGCCGACCTTGAGGCCGGACTGGCAGCGATGGAGCGGCTGGCCGCCGAGATCGGCGTCGACGTGCCGCTTGACCGTAACCCGGCCAAGCAACTGGCGTCCCGGCTGCACGGGCGCTTTGCCGTGGTCTACGGCGCCGGCGTGCTCGCCGCCGTCGCCCGTCGCTGGAAAGGACAGATCAACGAGAACGCCAAGGCCTGGGCGTTCTTCGAGGCGCTGCCCGAGATCAATCACAACGCCGTCGTCGGCTACTCGTTTCCGTCCGAGCTGGCCGATCGGGTCTTCGTCGTCCTCCTGGCCGGCGAGGATCCGCCACGGATCCGGCGGCGCCAGGAAGTCACCTCCGATCTCCTCTCCCGAGCCGGGATCCCGCACCAGATCATCAGCGCGCCTGGCGCCGGCCAACTGCCCCAGCTGCTGACGGCCGTCTCCTTCGGCGACTACGTCAGTTACTACCTCGCCGCGCTCAACGGCGTCGACCCGACGCCCGTGGCCGCCATCGACTACCTCAAGGCACAGCTCAGCCAGTAGCACCAGTTCCGGTTGAAGGATGGGGTCTTGTAGGGGCGGTTCGGGAACCGCCCGTTCGGTTGCATCGAACCCGGCGCTCGTCCTCGGTCGGCGTCGGCAGCAACACGCTCGCCTCGTTCGCAGCCAACCCGGCGGGCGGCTTCCGAGCCGCCCCTACAAGACGGTGCCGCCCCCAGAAAACGGTGCTGTTCAGCCGAAACCGGCACCGCCAACCACGTTCTCCGGTCACTCGCGCAGATCCTGGAACGATTGACCCGCCGGTGGGAACTCGGTCATGCTGAGCCGCAGCCAGTGCAGCAGCTCCGCGCCTCGTCCGTCATGCTGAGCCGCAGCCAGTGCAGCAGCTCCGCGCCTCGTCCGTCATGCTGAGCCGCAGCGAAGCATCTCCCCGGATGCGCGCGTTCGGCCCGGGGAGATGCTTCGCTGCGGCTCAGCATGACGGAGGGTGATGT
>JACQGW010000283.1 GCA_016199325.1 Chloroflexota bacterium | reverse complement strand
GGAACCGCTCCCTCACGGTCGCGGCTCGGATGGGCGGAACCGCTCCCTCACGGTCGCGGCTCGGATGGGCGGAACCGCTCCCTCACGGTCGCGGCTCGGATGGGCGGGATCGCCGTCGATCCCCACGAGTTCCTACGAGCTCCTACGAGTTCCTACGATGGCTTCGCGCCGTTGCGGCCCAGGCCCAGGACACGGCGGGCGGTTTGCACGAGCGGGCCGGCCGTGTCGCTTTTGCCTGAAGGCTTCTGGCCCCCGCTGCCGTTCTTGCCGTTCTCCGAGTGGTAGTAGCCGCGGTAGTAGTAGTAATAGTAGTAGTAGCCGTGGCCGCCCGAGGTCGGCACCTTGTTGAAGACGACGCCGAGCACGCGGGCGCCCACCTTGGCTAGCTCGGCCGCCGCCTGGCGGAGGGCCGGCTCGCGGGTGGTGCCGGCTTCTAGCACCAGCATCGTCCCATCCACCTGTGGCGCCAGCACCATCGCGTCGGTCACCGCGAGCAGTGGTGGCGAGTCGAAGACGACGACGTCGGCTTCGGCCGCAAGCTGCGTGACGAGATCGCTCATCCGGTGGCTCGCCAGCAGCTCAGACGGATTCGGGGGAATGGGGCCGCTGGTGACGATGCGCAGGTTCTCGACCGGCGTGGCCTGGAGCACGCCATCGCTCGGCGCTGCACGGTTCAGCAGCAGCGTGGTCAGCCCCGCCTCGTTGGACAGTCCGAAGGCCCGATGCAACGACGGCCGCCGCAGGTCGGTGTCGACGAGCACAACCTTCATGCCCGCCTGCGCCATCACCGAGGAGACGTTGATGGCCGTCGTCGTCTTCCCTTCGCCGGGGCGGGGGCTCGTCACCAGCAGCGTCCGAACAGGGCGGTCGATGCCGGAGAAGCTGATGCTCGTGCGGAGCGAGCGGTAGGCCTCGGCGACCGGCGAGCGGGACTCCAGCCGCAGGAGATAGCGGCTTTCCCTGGCCTTGCCGGGGATGCGGGCAATGGCGCCCAGGGTCGAAAAGCCGCAGATCCGCTCGATGTCGTCCGGGGTCTTGACGGTGTCGTCCAGGTACTCCTTGAGGAAGGCCAGGCCCAGGGCGATCATGGCGCCCACGACGCCGGCCAGCAGGGTGTTCTGGATCGTCTGGGGGCGGACGGGCCTGGTCGGCGGCTCTGCCGGCTCGACCATGACCAGCGTATCGACCTGCCTGGCCTCGGCCAGCCGAATCTCCTCGTAGCTCTTGAGCAACGTGGCGTACATGGTCTGGCTGACCTGCAGGTCTCGCTGCAGCCGATCCATCTCTGCCAGGTCAGGGTTCTTCAGGCTCCTGAGGTCGGCGACGGCCTGCTGGGACCTGGCGATGTCCGACGAGATCCGGTCGAGCTGCTTGGAGAGCGCGGCTTTGGATTCCTGGAACCGGCGCGTCTGGATGTCCTCGTTCTGCTGGATGAAGACCTTGGGCACCTCATTGGCGACGAGGGCGGCCCGGGTCGGGTCGACGTCCGAAACGGTGATGATCAGGAGCTGGGTATCCCGAATGGGCTGGACCCGGATCCCGGCCGCCAACTGGCCCGCGCTCAGGTCGATCTGGAGGCGCTTGACCACCTCATCCAGCACCGGCCGCTTGCGCATCAGCTCGACGTATGTGCGCCCCAGCATGAGGTCGCCGGGCGTGGCGTTGCCCTCGCCCACCACGCCCTTGGCCGCGTTGATGTACAGGGTGGCCGATGCCTCGTAGACCGGGATGGTGCGGGTATTGACGAGATAGGCGACGCCGGCGGCCACAGCGGCCCCGAGGACGATCAGCCAGAGCCAGCGCCAGAGAATAGCAGCATATTGACGCAGTTCCATATGTCCTCCGCGGTGCGGGCCACTCACCGCATTCTAGCACAATTGCCCCTGATTACCAAGCTGCCTGGTCCACCGCCCCGGCGCTACCGCCAGCGCCAACAGCAGCCAGAAGATGAAGCCCGGCTTGGCGCCGAGCGCGATGGCGTCGGTGAGCCCGTAGACCAGGTGTCCGGCCAGCCCGGCGCCGACCCCGGCAAGCGCATAGCGATGAAATCGGTCCTCAGTCTGCTGACAGGCCCGGTAGAGCACGGCGCCGGCGACGGTGTGCAGCGACACGAACGCGACCAGTCCGGGCAGCCCCAGGTCGAGTGCCGCCTGCAAGAGCTCGTTGTGGGCGTGCCCGATGTCCCGGTCGGTCGAGCTCCACGGCGCCGGATAGATCACGGGCATCACCACGCGAAACGTGTTCAGCCCGAGGCCCGTGATCGGGAAGTCGCCGATGGCGACGAGAGCCCGCGACCAGAGCTCGACGCGCCCGGTCAGGCCGATGCTCTGGCCGGCGGCCAGCCGCTCGGGATGATCGAGAAAGCGTTCGCCCACCTGCCGAGGCCCGACCCAGGCGATGGCCAGCGCGACCACGACGACCGCGCCAATGGCGGCAAGGCGCAGGCGCCGCCCGCCAACCACCAGTCCAACGCCAAGCATCCCGGCGGCCAGGCCGACCAGCGCGCCGCGTGACTGGGCTAGCAGGACGACCGCCAGCATGAAGAGCGCAGCGCCGCCACCGGCCAACCAGCCAAGCCGGCGCGTCCGCCAGCCGCCGAGGGCCAGCGCGAAACCGGGCGGGATGGTCCAGATCAGGGCGCCGCCGACCTCGTTGGGATTGAAGCCCCCCTCCGCACCGGGCAGCCCCCTGATGAGCAGCGGCAACTGATCGGTGACTGGCGCCAGCCCCGGGATCTTCATCGGCCACTGGGTGCCGAGAAGACCCAGGCCGGCGACGCCAAGCCCGGCCAGGAGGAGCGCAACCACTCCCTGCCCCCAGCCAGCCCGGTCACCCATCGCGTCGACTGCGGCATAGTAGACCCCCACACCCCAGAGGAGCCCCGCGATCTTAGGCAAGCTCTGAGCCAGATCGTAGGTCGCCCACTCGCCGACCAGAACCATCACGAGCACCAGCAACACCGGCCTGTCCAGTGGCGTCGTCGGCACGGGCGAGCCGAGCATCGCCCACCGCACGCCCCACAGGATCGGCAGCGACAACAGAGCGAGCGTCCGCCAGCCGCCGGGAAAGAGAAACAGCGGCGCCAGCAGCAACAGGATGAGCCACTGGCGCCTGATCCAGTTTGAATGCGCAGCGCCCCCCGCGCTGCTCGACGGCCCAACAGCGTCCGCCGGCGGCCGACCAGCCAGACCGACGGCTCCGGTGAGCAGGCCCCCCAGAACGGCGAGCGCCACCCCGAGAAACGAACTGGCTCCGGTGAGCACGATCGCCCACCATGAGACGAAGAACCAGACGAGCATGAGTCCCGGGTCGGTGGAGATCTTCACATCTCGACGGCGATCCGCTCAGTGTCCGCTTGACGAACGGACTCGCTGGCCCGGTCGGCCCAGGCGAGGGAGAGCAGCTCCCATCGCGCGTCTTCCTGCCGCCCCTCCCGCGCCAGCGCCATGAGCCGGTCGACCTGTTCGAGCAGTCCGGACGGGATGCCGTGGCCATTGGCCCGGATACGGAAGACCAGCGGATGGGGCGTCGGCTCCTTCTGCTCACCGTTGCCGTACAGCTCCTCGTGGAGCTTCTCCCCCGGGCGCATGCCGGTGTAGACAATCGGGATGTCGATCCCCGGTCGAAGGCCGCGCATCCGGATCATCCGGCGGGCCAGGTCGTCCACCCGGATCCGCTCCCCCATGTCGAGCATAAAGGCGTCACCGCCTGTGGTCAGGCTGGCGGCCTGCACGATCAGGCTGGCCGCTTCCGAGATCTCCATGAAAAAGCGCGTCGCTTCGGGATGGGTGACCGTGACCGGCCCGCCCAGCTCGATCTGCTTGGCGAATGTCGGGACCACACTCCCTCGACTGCCCAGGACATTGCCGAAGCGCACGACGGTGCATCGACAGTTCGAGCTGCGCGCCGCGTGGAGCACCACCATCTCGGCGACGCGCTTCGTCGCGCCCATGACCGAGCGAGGATTGATCGCCTTGTCGGTCGAGACCAGGACAAACCGTTCGGCGCCGTAGCGCAGCGCCGTCTCCACCGTGACCTGCGAGCCCCGGATGTTGACGCGAATCGCCTCCTCGGGATATTGCTCCATGAGCGGCACGTGCTTGTAGGCGGCGACGTGGAAGATGACCTGCGGTCTCTCGGCCGCGAAGAGAAGCGCCATCTTGCGCTCGTCGGTGACGTCGCCGACCACGGCCCGCAGGTTCAGCCCGGGGAAGCGGGCCCGCAGCTCGATCTCCAGATCGTACAGCCCGCTCTCGTTGTTGTCGAGCACCAGGAGGAGGCGCGGCCGCAACATGGCGATCCGCCGACAGAGCTCGGAGCCGATGGAGCCACAGCCGCCCGTGATGAGGACCGACTTGTCGGCGATGACGCGCGCACAGGCCGCCTGGTCGACGGTGGCCGGCTTGCGGCCCAGCAGGTCCTCGACGTTCACCTCACGCAGCAGCGGCGCACCATTCGAATGGGCCATCCAATCGAACACGTTTGGAATGATCTTGATCTTCGCCGGGGTCTCCTGGCAGGCGGAGACGATCGCTCGACGCTCCTCGCCGGTCACGCTCGACATCGCCAGGATGATCAGTGCGACCTCCTCTCGCTTGACGATCATCGCCAGCTCCCGGCGGCTGCCCAGCACCTTGATCCCATGAACGCGCAGGCCGCGAATAGCCGGATTGTCGTCAACGAACCCGACGACTTCGTACGCCTTGCCTTCCTTCTGGTGCAACAGTCGCCACGCCAGGATCTGCCCGGCCTCGCCGGCCCCGTAGATCAACGTGCGCGTCCGTGCCCCGGGAAACTCTCCCTGAAGCGCCCGCCAGCGCCAGCGGAACCCGCTGATCAGCCGCGAGCGATAGCGGATCATGACAAAGCCGCTGAACGTGAAGAAGCCGCCCAGCATGATGACGCTCAGCGGCAACGGACGTGGACGTTCAGCGCCGAGCAGGAGGTCGACGATGATCGCGACGACGGTGCTCGAGCTCGTGGCCAGGAAAATCGAGATCACCTCCTGCGCGCTCGCATACCGCCACACGCGCCGGTCGAGCTGCCAGAGCACGTTGGTGGTGACGTAGAGGAGGATGATCGGGAGGATGAACCGGTTGAGCGGCGCCAGGTACTCGGCGAGCGCCTGGGCAGGCACCGCGAAGAAGCGGAAGATGAGCGCGGCGTAGAAGCCGACGACGACGATCAGCGCATCGATGGCCATCCACGGGACGTACCGCCGGACAAGGGTAGCGAGTCGATCCTTCATGCAGAACGCCACCAATAGAGCACGCCACGTGGGCGGTCGAGGCCGTGCAATCTCTTGAGACAGACCGGCGATGGAGCGGCTGGCCGGCCTCACGAAGCAGATTGTACACAAGCGACCACCGCAGGTCAATAGTCTGATCAGCAGATGGCCGGGCGGCTGGTGCCATGCCACACTCACGCAGATGGATGCGGCTTGCCGATAGCATGCGTCATGCGTCATTCCGTACCAGCGCGGCGACAGTTCGCAGGATGAGATCGATGTCGGACCGGAGGCTACGCCGCGCGAGATACTCCAGGTCGATGGCGAGCTTCGCCGGCAACACCCTGGTGCGGTAGACGGTTTCCCAATCCGGGCCGGCCAGCATCGCCTCCTCGTGCCGAAACGCCAGCGAGGCCGCACTGGTGATGCCCGGGCGCATCTGGAGCACCCGGCGCTGCTCGGGCGTGTAGAGCGCAACGTAGCGGGGGTCTTCCGGCCGTGGGCCCACCAGGCTCATGTCCCCGACCAGGACGTTCACCAACTGCGGCAGCTCGTCGAGCTTCGTCTGCCGCAACCAGCGGCCCACCGGCGTGATGCGGGTGTCGCCGGCGGCGGTCAAGGCCGGGCCGATCCGGTCGGCGTCGACCACCATGCTGCGGAACTTGTACAGACGAAACAGCCGGCCGTGCCGGCCGACGCGCGTCGCTCGGTGGAACACCGGCCCACCGTCGTGGGCCTTGATGGCGACGCTCAGCGCCAGGAACAGCGGCGACAGGAGCACCAGACCGACCGCGGCGACGGCGGCATCGAAGAATCGTTTAGACAGCGCATCCATCGTTCGGGAACACTCGTCCTGATGGGAACTCGGAGGAACTCGGAGGAACGCGCGGAACCTCCGTCATGCTGAGCCGCAGCGAAGCATCTCCCCGGCGCGCACCGGGGGCTCGGAGGAACGCGCGGAACCTCCGTCATGCTGAGCCGCAGCGAAGCATCTCCCCGGTGTGAGGTGACAG
>JACQGW010000280.1 GCA_016199325.1 Chloroflexota bacterium | reverse complement strand
CGCTGCGGCTGGCGATGCAGGACGCCGGCGTCACCGCCGCGCAGATCGACGAGGTGGTGCTCGTCGGCGGGCAGACGCGCATGCCGCTGGTGCAGGAGAAGGTGCGCCAGTTCTTCGGCAAGGAGCCGCACAAGGGCGTCAACCCGGACGAGGTCGTGGCGATCGGCGCGGCGATCCAGGCGGGCGTGCTGAAGGGCGAAGTGCGCGACGTGCTGCTGCTCGACGTGACGCCGCTGACGCTCGGCATCGAGACGCTCGGCGGGGTGATGACGCCGCTGATCACCCGCAATACGACGATTCCCACGACGAAGAGCGAGGTCTTCAGCACGGCCTCGGACATGCAGACCACCGTCGAGGTTCACGTCCTGCAGGGTGAGCGGCCGATGGCCGGCGAGAACAAGTCGCTCGGCCGGTTCATTCTGGACGGCATTCCGCCAGCGCCGCGGGGCGTCCCCCAGATCGAGGTGAAGTTCGACATCGACGCCAACGGCATCCTGAACGTCTCGGCCCGCGACCGGGCAACCAGCCGCGAGCAGAAGATCACCATCACGGCGTCGTCCGGCCTCGCCAAGGACGAGGTCGAGCGGATGGTCCGCGAGGCCGAGGTCCACGCCGACGAGGACCGCCGCCGGCGCGAGGAGATCGAGGTTCGCAATCAGGCCGACTCGATGGCCTACACGGCCGAGCGGACGCTTCGGGAGCACGGCGAGCGCGTCTCCGCCGAGCTCAAGAGCGAGGTCGAGGGCAAGATCGCGGCGCTGCGCTCGGCCTTGCAGGCCGCCGACACGGCGCAGATCCGGAGCCGAATGCAGGAGCTCTCCGAGTCGCTCCAGAAGGTCGGCCAGGCCGTCTACCAGGCGCAGCAGGGCCAGCAGCCCGGCCAGCAGCCGCCGGAGCCGGGCCGGGGCGGCCAGGGGCCGGAGGGAACCGTCGAGGGCGAGTTCCGCGAGGTCTAGAGCAGTGCCGAGAGACAACGAACCGCCAAGACGCCAAGATCGCCAGGGAAGACGCCGAGAATACCGGTTGTTTGTCTCGTCAGTCGCTCTGCAAACTGCTCTCATTGCGAAGACGAGCGTTCAAGGTTCAAGGTTGGGATGCACTCTCGACCTTGAACCCTGGTCGTGGGGTTAGCTATGCAGGTCACGGTCTATACGACACCCTCTTGCCCCTACTGCGCCCAGGCCAGGGCGTTCCTCCAGCAGCGCGGCATCCCCTTTGCCGAGAAGGACGTCTCGACCGACACCGCCGCCGCCATCGAGATGGTCCGCAAATCGGGCCAGCAGGGCGTCCCGGTCATCACGGTTGACGACCAGGTGGTCGTGGGCTTCGACCGCCCGCGCCTCGAACGGCTCCTGGCCGACAGGGCGCGCGGCCGGCCGTCCGTCGGCCTCTCGATTGCCGACGCCTCCCGCATCACCATGCGCACGGGCGGCGTGCCGGTCTTCGGCGCCTTCGTCGGCCGGGTGGCGCCGGGCTCGCCCGGCGAACGGGCGGGGCTGCGGCCGGGAGACATCGTCGTCGAAGCGAACCTGCGCCCGATCGCCAACGCCGACCAGTTCGAGCAGGCGCTCAACGGCGTCGGCGCCGGCGGGCGCGCGCCCGTCGCCTTCCTCCGGGGCGACAAGCGGCTGCACGCCGAGCTGCGGTTCTAGCCTAACGTTCGTGCAACCGGCAGCCGGATCGACCTTTCTTGAGAGAGCCCGTCCGTCGCCCGACCCTGGACCGCGGAGGGCCGACCCCTCGCCGCCTGGCGAGCGCCCCGCCTTCCGGGAGCGCAGGCGTCCTCGCCTGCCCCGGTTCGGCGGCGCCCACGCGTGGTCCTTGCTGCGATCGCCATGGTCCAGCAGCCTGGGCAACTCCCGTCCAGTCGGATTCGTTTCTGCTGATCCCATCAGTTGCCTGTAGTCATACTACCTGATCACGGTGAGAGAGTTGCAGGTCTGTCGGAATCGGGCTATCATGTCCTCATGAGGAGCGCGACAATGCAAACCCGAGACCAGGTTGTCGAGGTAGAAGTGCGCCTGCGACCGAAGAACCAGATCACCCTGCCGGATGCCGTGGCGGCAGTCATGGGTGCTCAGCCAGCTGACCGTTTCGTGCTCACGGTGGACAAACGGAACCCCGAGGGGGCTCAGCTCCGGCGGCTCCGCAGAAGCTACGCGGGCGTCGCCGCCGGCGTCTATGGCGCCGCCGATGAGGTGGCTGACTACGTCCGCCACGAGCGCGAAAGCTGGAACGAGTGAGTCGGATGCGCTCATCATCGCCACCGGGATCCTCGGCCAGGTGGGCCACCTCGTCGCCAACGACGGCAGGTGGGCACCCAGGTTACGATCGATTGCCGGACGGATAGCCGTCTGCCCCCTCATGGATCACCTCCCGTTTTCATGACCACAGCGGCACCTTGACCACAGCGGCACCTTCGCTTCGTCGTAACCGCCGCTCCCTCCTTCCGTTGCAGAATGGAGATTGACGAACTGTTGGGTTCGACCCGGCGGGGCAGCTCGGCCGTCCTTGACCCCCGTCCGGGCGTTTGGTACGATGGTTGAGATGATTCGACCGCATTCACTGGCACGCCTGGCGTTCGCCGCGCTGGCTTTGCTCCTTACGCTGCCCGCCGGCTGCCAGTCGCCGCTGCTCGCCGACGTGCGGGCCTCGCAGTCGGCGGTGTCGCCCAACGGGGATGGGCAGGACGATGTCGCCTACCTGCACTACACGGTGGGCGATTCCGCCCGCGTCTCGATCGTCCTCGAGTCCAGCGGCGGGCGATACGTTCTCCACGACCGCCTGCCCCGCACGGCGGGCAGCTACTCCTTCCGGTTCGACGGCACCTACCGGCCGGATTCGGGGCGGGATGAGCGGCGCGTCCTTGCCGACGGCACGTACACGTTCCGGATCATTGCCGAAACCGCCGGCGGCCGGCAGGTCGAGCAGACCGGAACGATCGCCATCGCGGGCGCCGATACCCAGCCGCCGCTGATCGCCGACCTGACCATCAGCCCCGACCGGGTCTCGCCGAACGGCGACGGCGATCACGACGATGCTCGCATCGGCTACGCCACCACCAAGGACGCCGAGGTTTCGGTGTACGTCATCGACGACCGTGGCGGCCGGCGCGTCGTCGCTGCCTCCCAGCGCCAGCCCGCCGCCCTCTACACGGTCTACTGGAACGGTCGGGTCGGCGACACGTTGCTGCCGGATGGGCGGTACGACGTCCACGTCCGGGCAGCCGACCGCGCCGGCAACGTCTCGGAGGCGGTGGCGCCGGTCTGGATCGACGGCGGCGGGCGGCCCCGACTCGAGATCACCCGCGTGAGCTTCTCGCCCAAGGCCGTGCCCGTCGGCGGCGACCTGACCGTGCTGATTCGCGTCAAGAACGTCGGCGATACCGCCGTCAAGACCCAGGGGCCGCCGCCCGGCACTACCTACGCCACCGACACCAACTACATGACCTTTGCCGAACAGCGAGCCGACGGCAAGCACGTGCCTCGCTACTACGACCGCCGGGGACTCTGGCGCGTCGGCGTCAACTGGATGCAGGCCGACCGCCCCTATCCCATCCGCTGGGGGCTGACGCCCGACCTGCGCCCGTTGCTCCCCGGCGAGGAAGTGGTCATCACCGGCACCATCCAGGTGCGTCTTGACGAGACGACCGATCTTGAGTTCTGGGCCGGCGTCGAGCAGGGTGGCGTCGGCTTCCCCGGCGGCGAAAAGGGACGGCAGAAGATCAGGGTGAGCTACTGAGCCCATGGCCGACCTCACCGTCGTCGTCGTCAGCTTTAACACCCGCGACCTGCTCGCTCGGTGCCTCGACTCGATCGAGCGGCACGGGGGGTGGAGCATCGAGGCGGTTGTGGTCGACAACGCGTCGAGCGATGGCAGCGCGGCGATGGTCCGGGCGCGGTTTCCGGCGGTCTGGCTCATCGCCAACGGCGAGAACCGCGGCTTTGCCGCCGCGACCAATCAGGGATTGCGCCTCGCGGAGGGACGGTACGTGGTCCTGCTCAACCCCGATACCGTTGTCCAGCCGGGCGCCCTGGCGACGCTCGCCGGCTTCCTCGACCGCCGGCCGCAGGTGGGCGTCGTCGGCCCCCAATTGCTCAACGCCGACGGCACGCTCCAGCACGGCTGCTTCCGGTTTCCGACGCTCCTGCAAACGTTCTTCGACTTCTTCCCGCTGAACCACCGGCTGATCAACTCCCGCCTGAACGGCCGCTATCCCCTGCGCGAGCGGAGCGAGCCGTTTCCGGTCGACCATCCGCTCGGCGCCTGCCTGATGACGCGCCGGGAGGTCGTCGCGCAGGTCGGACTGCTCGACGAGCAGTTCTTCATCTACTGCGAGGAGATCGACTGGTGCATCCGCATCAGGGCCGCGGGCTGGGAGATCTTCTGCCATCCCGGCGCCCGTGTCGTCCATCTGGGCGGCCAGAGCACGTCTCAGCGCCGCTGGCCGATGCTCGTCGAGCTGCACCGGAGCCGGCGCCTGCTCTTCCAGAAGCATTACCCACCCATCTACCGGCTCGCCCACAGGGCCATCGTCGGCGCCGGCCTGCTGGCCGAGATCGTCCGCAGTTGGATCATGCTGCTGCGGCGGCAGATCCCACCCGCCGAGTACCGGACCAGGCTGACGGCCTTCCGGGCGATCCTCTCGGGCGCCGCAGTATGACCACCATCACGGGCGCCGTCATCTGCAAGAACGAAGAACGGCACCTGCCGGACTGCCTGGCCTCCCTGGACTGGGTCGACGAGCTCCTCGTCGTCGACTCGTACTCCACCGACTGGAGCGTCGCGATCGCCTGCCGGTTTACCGCCCGGGTGCATCAGCGCCGCTTCGAGAACTACTCGAAGCAGCGGAACGCCGCGCTCGACCTCGCCGGCGGTGAATGGGTCCTCTTCGTCGACGCCGACGAGCGCGTCGGCGTGCCGCTGGCCGAGGAGATCCGACGGGTCCTGGCACACGGCGATCCGCATCCGCCGTTCTGGTGGGGCGAGAGCGGCGGCCAGGGAACCGGCGAACGGGCCGGCTACTGGATCCCCCGGCGCAATGTCATCTTCGGCCGATGGATCCGCCACGCCGGCTGGTATCCGGACTACCAGCTCCGGCTCCTCCGGCGCGAAAGCGCCCGCTTCGACGAGGCCCAGCCGGTCCACGAGGTGGCCGCCGTCCGTGGCACGACGGGCCGGCTGACCGAGCCGCTCGTCCACATCAACTACGAGCGGCTCGGCGAGTTCATCGCCAAGCAGTCCCACTACGCCGAGTTCGAGGCGCAGAGCCTTGAGCGGCGGGGCATTCGACCGAAGGCGCGCAGCTTCATCACGCAGCCGACCCGCGAGTTCCTCCGGCGATACGTCACCCTCGCAGGCTACAAGGATGGTGCCCACGGCCTCCTGCTCTCATCGCTGATGGCCGCCTTCACCCTCGTCACCTACGTCAAGTTGGCCCGGGGACGGTCGGCAGTCGGCAGTCGGCAGTCGGCGGTCGGCAGTCGACGGTCGGCGGTCGGCGGTCGAGAGTCGGCGGTCGGCACGTCGAGCTGTGGCAGCGAGGGACGGCATGAGTGACGCGAGTCGGCGGTCGGCGGTCGACGCGTCGAGGTGGCGCAACGAGGGATGGCATGAGTGACGTCGACGTCACCGCCGTCGTCGTCAGTTGGAACGTCCGCGACCTCCTGCTGCACTGTCTCGCGTCCATCGAAGGCACCGAGTCTGGAGTCGGCAGTTGGCGATCGGCGGTCGGCGGTCCGGACGTCCCCCCTCTTCCGCGCGCGGAAGAGGGGTGCCCCATCGTCTCCCCTCTCCCGCGCGCGGAAGAGGGGTGCCCCATCGTCTCCCCTCTCCCGCGCACGGGAGAGGGGTGCCCCATCGTCTCCCCTCTCCCGCGCGCGGAAGAGGGGTGCCCCATCGTCTCCCCTCTCCCGCGCACGGGAGAGGGGTG
>JACQGW010000020.1 GCA_016199325.1 Chloroflexota bacterium | reverse complement strand
GAGGCGGCGACGCAGGCGTGCCGGGGGAACTCGTAAGGACTCGGGGGGGGGTACGGGGGAACTCGTAGGAGCTTGGAAGATCTCGACGGATCGCTGTCATGCTGAGCCGTAGCGAAGCATCTCCCCCGGGTCAGGCCAGTAGCGTCCGAGAGATGCTTCGCTGCGGCTCAGCATGACGGGAGTCCTCTGAAAAAAGGCTCCCTGGCGCGAATCAAGCACCGATTTCACGAGTGTTTCCGCCAGTCGGATACGCGCGATTGGCCTTTTTTCAGGGGACTCGTGACGGAGGCACCACGAGCTCCCACGAGCTCCCATTTTCACAACAGAAGGAGAACATGATGACGACAACTCAGCCACAAGCCATCAGTCCGTGGGTCAATCCGGTGACTCGGGCGCTGCGGGAGGGCAAGGTCTGCATCGGGACGTACAGCGTGAGCTTCCCGACGCCGGCCACCGCCCAGATCGCCGCGCTGGCCGGGTTCGGGTTCTTCGCCTTCGACATGGAGCACTCCAGCCTGCCGATCAATGCGGTCGAGCCGATCTGCACGGCGGCGAAGCTCGCCGGCATTACCCCGATTGCCGGCCCGGCGGGCATCGCCGACTTCCTGATCTCGCGCCCGCTCGACTGCGGGGCGATGGGGGTTATCGTGCCGCACGTCAGCACCCGTGAGGAGACCGAGCTGACGGTCAACGCCTGCCGCTATGTGCCGAAGGGCACCCGGGGGCTCATCGGCTTCGGCGCCCACACCGGCTACAGCCCGGTCAACGCCGCCAAATGGGTGGAGGCCATGAACGAGGAGATCCTCGTCGCCGTGAAGGTCGAGAGCGCGCACGGCATTCAGCAGATCGACGAGATCGCCGCGGTGCGGGGGCTCGACGCCATCCTGATCGGCCCCGGCGACCTCTCGGCCAGCCTCGGCATTCCCGGTCAGCCGGGCGCTCCGCTCGTCCGGGAGGCCATCGAGCGGACGCTGGCCGCCTGCAAGCGGCACGGCATTGCCGGCGGCCTGCACGTCGGCACTGCGGAGAGCGCCGCCGAATGGGCCGACCGGGGCGCCACCTTCATCACCTGCGGCGTCGACGGCCTCTTCCTGCTCCAGGGGGCGCAGGACACGGTGGCGCGGGCGCGCGGCCGCCTGGGCGAGCGGATGCTCTGAACGGCGCATTGAACCGCAGAGGCGCAGAGGGCGCAGAGACGGGTTTCCTGGTTTGTGGTTTCGGGTTTCTGGTTCGAGGAGCGCAGTTCCAACCGCAGACCATGAACCAAAGACCATAGATCTCGTTCTCTGCGTCCTCCGCGCCTCTGCGGTTCGTTTCGTATCCATGGAGGGAGGTGGTGCCGATGCCTGAGGGAACCCGACCCCGGTTCGTCACGTTCATCGCCGAGCCGGTGGAGCCCGATCATCCGGCGCTGGCGGTCCTGCGGGACCTGGGCGAGGTCCGCCTGGGGAACCCGACCCGCCGCTACGCGGAGGATGAGCTGGCCGCCGCGCTGCGCGACTGCGACGCCGTTCTGATCACCTCGCGCGACGCGGTGACCCGGGCGATCATCGAGCGCGCGCCGAAGCTCAAGGTGATCTGCAAGCTTGGGGCGCGGCCGGACCACGTCGACTACCAGGCGGCCGGCGAGCGTGGGATTCGCGTCCTCGCCACGCCGGGCTCGAACGCCGACAGCGTTGCCGAGCACGCCATCCTGCTGGCGATGGCAGTGCTGCGGCGGCTGGGCCAGACCTGCGCCCATCTGAAGGCCGGCGGCTGGCGCGACGGCGTCCCGTTGACGTTCGAGCTCACCGGCAAGACCGTCGGCCTTATCGGTGTGGGGCTCGTCGGCGGCAAGGTCGCCGAGAAGCTGCGCGGCTTCCGCGTCCGGCTGCTGGGCCTCGACCCCTACGTCTCGGCCTTGCGCGCCGCCGAGCTTGGCGTCGAGCTGGTCGACCTGGAGGCGCTGCTCGCGGCCGCCGACGTCGTCAGTCTCCACGCGACGCTGACGCCCCAGACGCGCCACCTGATCGGCGAGCCGCAGCTCCGCCGGATGCGGCCGACGGCGGTCCTCGTCAACACCGCCCGTGGCGCGCTGGTGGACGAGGCGGCGCTGATACGGGCGCTCCAGGAAGGATGGATCGCGGGCGCGGGACTCGACGTCTTCGAACAGGAGCCGCTGCCGGCCAGTAGCCCGCTGGCGGCGATGGACCACGTGGTCGCTACCCCCCACAGCGCCGCCTACACCCGCGAGACGATGGATCGCGAGATGGCCTGGGCCGTCGAGGACGTCCGGCGCGTGCTGCTGGGTCAGGAGCCGCTCCGGAGCTGACATACGGTCGGCAGTCGGCAGTCGAAAGTCGGCAGTCGGGGGACGGGGGTCGCGGGTTGATGAATGGTGCCGGAACATGCTGGGAGACAGGATCCGGGCTCCCGGTTCCCCGACTCGTTCCGGCTCCTGGCTGTAGGCTCGGGCCCTCACCCCCGACCCCTCTCCCGTGCGACGGGCGAGGAGGGATGTCCGGTCCTGCGCGCCGCACTCCTAGCCGCCGACCGCTGACTGCCGACCGTCGGCTCTCGATCGCCGACCGCCGAGCACGTTGACGGCAGGCTGGGCAGCGGGGTATGCTGTGGCCATCGCTGGACAGGCGAATCGCCAGTGGAGCAGTCTCCGCAAGGATTGGCCGAGCGAGCGAAGACCTTGCTTGTGCCCTTATTAGCGATCTTGGCGTCTTGGCGGTTTGCCCTGTTGCGAGACTGCTTCAGATGGTGGAGGAGGACATGTCACTCGAAGCGAACAAAGCAGCGGCCCGCGCCTTCTTTGAGGCATTTAGCGCCGACGGCGACGTTTCGGTGCTGGACCGGGTGGTGGCGCCGACGTACAAAGGCCGCCGCTGGCAACCGGGACAGCCAACCGGGCCGGACCTGGTCCGGCAGAACGTGAACGCCTACCGGACCGGGTTCCCCGACGTTCGCATCATCATCCACGACCTGATTGCGGAAGGGGACAAGGTGGTCGTGGACTATAGCTTCACCGGCACGCACCAGGGGGAGTTTGCCAGCGTGCCGGGAACGGGCAAGCGGGTCGAGGTGACCGGCATCGACATCGTGCGCCTGGTCGACGGCAAGATCGTCGAGCTGAAGGCGGTGATGGATCGGCTGGGCATGCTCCAGCAGTTCGGCGTCATCCCTTCATCGGTCGGCGCCAGATAGGAGCCGGCGCTAGCCATCCAGTGGATGGCGCCACTTCAGTCCCGGGAAGCGGATGAAGGTCACCGTCTACGTCCGCGTCATCCTGGCCGCGTTGATCGCCTGGCCACTGGTCATCCTCGGCACGGTCGCCGCAATGTTCCTGGCGAGCGATGCCGATCTGGACGTGAGCGCCGGGTTCGGGCGACGCCGCCTGGCGATTTCGCCCCCGACACCACCACCGGCCGCGCTGGCTTCCGTCGTCCCCGTCGAAGCCGCCGGCGTTCCCTGGTCGGTACGCCTCTCCCGTCCGTACGGGCCGGTCGGCACGAGCACCCTCGTCACCTGGGCCGGCCGTCGCTCCCTCGTGACCGCCTCCCACGTCGTCAGCTTCTGGCCGTACTTTGCCTGGATTCCCCAGCCGGAGCCGGTCTTTCGCCACGCGATCGACGGCACGGCATCGGCGCTCCCCTGGGGCCGCATCAACTATCCGTGGGATCTCGCGATCTTCCCAGTTCCCGAGGATGCGACTCCCGCGCTGGAGCTGCGCGAGGACGCGCCCGCGCTCGGCGAACGCGTCCGCTTCGTCGGCCACCCCTTCGCGGTGGCTGGGCCGGCGGCAGCAGCCGGCCCGGTGGTCGTCGTCACACCCCACCCGTCCGGGACCGGTGCAGCGGCGGTGGTCGCCGCGATTGAGGCGTCGGACGGCCAGTCCGGCGGCGCCCTGGTGGACGAGCAGGGGCGGCTGGTCGGGATCGGGGTAGCGAGGACGCCCTGGGGCGTCCTGGCCGCCGGCAACGGCGCGGTGGCGGCGACTCTGGCTGCGCCCGAGCGCCTCCCCAGCGCCGAGCCCCCGCCCGCGATCGCCTGGCTCGCCGTCCTGGCGGCAGTTCCAGTGGCGGCAACCGCGCTCATCGTCGCCCTGGACCGTGGCCTCCGGCGACTGGCGCGCACGCGTTCCCGCGCACTCCTGCGCCGGGGCGCAAGGGCCGTGTTGCGTCAATAGAACCTGTCGGTGAACAGGTGGTGGTTGCATCAGAATTGGTGTCGGTGAAGCCTTTGGTCGCGGGTGCGCTGGTTGGCCGGCTGGACGCCCGCGGTCAACTGTGGCATGATGGGGGCGCCTGAGCGGAGGATAGGGCAACGCTGGGGAGCGACCCGAGCGCCGCCTCAGGGGCCGTGGTGTCGGGTGGGGTTGGGAGCCCCCTGCCCCACCCCCCGACCCCGCGGTACGGCTTCAGCAGCCGGTCCATGGTGGCGGCACTGAGCCCCAGCAGTTGCCGGCGCACCTCCGCCGACAGGCGGATCTCGCCGTGGGCTTCCAGCGCCTCCAGCAACGTTGGCAGGTACGGCGCCAGCCGCTTGGAGCAAATCCGGTCTGCGGCCTCCCACACCGCCTTCAACGCGTCCCGCACCCCGGGCCCGTAGGTCCGGGGGCGTCCCCGCCGGGCGCGGGTCACGGCCGGTCGCCGCCGCAGCAACCGGATCGCCGAGTCCCGATGATAGCCCGTCACGGCACAGAACTCCGTCAGGATCCGCCCCTTGTCCGCCCTCTTCGCGGCCAAGTACCGAGGCCGCACCGCCTCGGCGTACTCTCGCACGCCCTTCGGGGTCATGGTCTCACCATCCTTTGCCGACAGGATTTCTGAGGCAACCATACCCCATTCACCGACAATTATTATGAGGCACATCGACCCGTTGACAACCGCCCGGCGCTCTGCTACAATGCCGGCACAATACCCTATATCCTATTTGCAATAGGCAATTGGATCAAGCCGTGACAGTCCTCCAGCAATGAGTCCGCCGCCAGCCCAGCCTGGCCAACCAGGTCTACACGCTGCTGCGGAACGGCATTATCGCCGGGAGTACCGGCCCCGGGCAGCGGCTGCTGCTCGATCGGCTTGCCGAGGAGCTCGGCGTCAGCCCGACGCCGGTGCGCGAGGCAGTCGCCCGTCTCATGCAGGAGGGGCTGATTGTCGAGACGCCGGACGGGAAGCTCCACGTCGTCAGCTTGACGCCTCAGTACGTCCTCGATACCTATCTGGTGCGCAGTGCCCTGGAGGGCCTGGCGGCCGAACTCGCCGCTCCACGCATTGCCGACACCACATTGGTAGCATTACGTCAACTCCTGGCCGACATCCCGGCGGCGCTTGCCCACGGCCAGGTGGAGGCCCACACCCGGGCAGAAGCGCTCCACCGGACCATCTATGAAGCGAGCGCCAATGTGGTGCTCGTGCGGGAGCTGCACGCGCTCCAGTCGCACGTCGACCTGATTCGCGGCTATTCCCAGCGGCACATGGGTGAACATCTCCGCCTAGCGCATGCCGAGCACGTTCGCATTGTCGACGCGCTCGCCGGTCGTGATCCTGCTGCCGCACGCCAGGCGATGGAACGGCATATTCGCGATTCGGCCGACCGAGTCGCCCAGCTCATCAATTTCCAGGAAGCTCGCGCGCTATCGGCGACGACCTGTTGACTGCTGCGCTGGGATCTCGCCGAACAGGTCGGCGATTGGTGGCCGATACGTATGCACGCCGGTGCTCGTCGGCGTCCGGGTGGGACGCCGGAAAGGAGAACGTTGGCCACGTCCATCGTGCGCTCGGACGCGTTCTCGCCGGTCGCGCGTCGTTCAGAACGACGATCGGCTCTGGCGGTGTTCTTCGCCGACACCGGCGCGCGCCTGGCGACGCTCACCCTGGTCGTGTTCATCCTGATGGCCGCCCTGGCCACCGTCCTCGCCCCGTATGATCCCTCCGAACAGGAGCGCCCGGCCGCATTCCGCGGGCCTTCTCTGCAGCATCCACTCGGCACCGACGAGCTCGGCCGCGACCTCCTGAGCCGGGTCATCTTCGGGGCTCGGGTCTCGCTGGGGACGGCGGCGGTCGCCGTTACCCTGTCGATGCTCATCGGCGTCCCGTTGGGCCTGGCGGCGGGATACTTCGGCTCCTGGATCGACCTGGTGGCCATGCGGGCGATGGATGTGCTCCTGGCGTTTCCGGCGATTCTCCTGGCCATGGCCGTCGTCACCGTCCTGGGCCAGGCTGCGCTGACGCCGGCCCTGGCGGTGACCGTCGTCAGCACGCCGGCGGTTGTGCGCATCGCGCGCGCCGGCACCCTCAGCGTCAGGAACCTGGAGTTCGTCCTGGCCGCGACCGTCATCGGCGCCACCAACTGGCACATTCTCCTGCGCACCATCCTCCCCAACGTGATGCTCGCGCTCTTCATTCAGGCGATCGTCAACGCCTCCCGCGCCGTGCTCGTCGAGTCGAGCCTCAGCTTCCTGGGGCTGGGCGTGCCGCCGCCCCAGGCTTCGTGGGGATCGCTGCTGAGCGCCGGGCGCAGCTTCATCCATCAGGCGCCCTGGTACGGCCTGTTTCCGGGGCTGGCCATCATGGTGGTGCTGCTCTCGCTGAACATCCTGGCCGACGCCTGGCAGGACACGGCCGACCCGGTCCGGCGGCGGGCGCGAGAGCTTCGGAGCATGCGGCCATGACGCGCTACGTGCTCATGCGGCTCGCGCTGTTGCTGCCCGTCTTGCTGCTGGCTTCCGTGCTCATCTTCTTGCTCATCCACCTCATCCCCGGCGATCCGGCCACGACAATGCTGGGCATCGATGCGCCGCCCGAGCAGATCGAAGCCCTGCGCGAGAGGCTGGGGCTCCGGCGGCCCCTGCCGGTCCAGTATACGCTCTGGCTCGGCCGGGCCGTCCAGGGGGATCTCGGCACGTCGTTCAGCTCGGGGTTGCCCGTCTCCAGGCTCCTCCTCCAGAAGCTCCCGCCGACCCTTCAGTTGAGCCTCGGCGCGCTGGTCCTCTCGGTCCTGATCGCCGTTCCCGCCGGTATCGTGGCGGCCGTCGGTCCCGCTTCGACCGGCGCTCGGCTCGTCCTCTACGGCACCTCGCTCTCGATGGCGATTCCGACCTTCTGGCTGGGCATTCTCCTCGTGCTCTTCGTCGGGCTCCGACTGGGCTGGCTGCCGACCTCCGGCTACGTGCCGTTCCTGGAGGACCCGGCCCAGGCCCTCCGTCTGCTGATCCTGCCGGCGATCACCCTGAGCGCCTACGTTGCTGCGGTCCTGACGCGGTTCCTCAGCACGGCGCTCGTCGACGCCCTGAACCAGGACTACATCCGCACGGCGCGGGCGAAGGGCCTGCGAGCGCGCGCCGTCGTCGTCGGCCACGCGCTCCGCAACGCGCTGATCCCGTTTGTCACGGCGCTGGGGCTTCAGTTCGGGACGTTCATGGGCGGCGCGGTCATCACCGAGGCCATCTTCGACTATCCCGGCATCGGGCGGCTGCTCTTGCAGGCCGTCCTGACGCGCGACTACGTCGTCGTCCAGGGAACGCTGCTCTTTGTCGTCACCGGGTTCGTGATCGTCAACCTGATCACCGACCTGGTCTATGCGGCGCTCGATCCGCGCATCCGGTACGCGTAGAGGTGCGATGACAAGGGAAACCTGCCTCGTCGAGACGAGGCGCGGGTATGGAGGATCGAAGAATGGGAAGATGGGAGGTTCCAATGACGCGCGAGTCGTTCGAAGCTGGCAAGCGGACCATCGTATCACGCCGTGAGGCACTCAAGCGGGTCGCCGCCCTGGTGAGCTTCACCGCGGTGGCCGCCTGCACCGCGGCGCCCCCGCCTGCCCCGACGCCGGCGCCCGCCGCGCGGCCGACCCAGGCGCCGGCGCCGCCACCAACCGCGGCCGCCGCGCCTGCCACGGCAGCACCGGCGGCCAGGGCAACACAGCCCCCGGCGGCGCCCAAACGCGTTGCCAACGTCACCTTTGGCATGCTGGGCGACGTCACCACCTTTGACCCGAACATCGCCGCCACGCCTAACCAGGCCTTCTTCTATCAGGTCAACGACGTGCTCGTCGCCATCGACGACCAGGGGAAACCCCAGCCCCGGCTGGCGGAGAAGTATCAGCTCAGCCCCGATGGCACGTCGCTCACCCTCACCTTGCGACAAGGGCTCAAGTATCACTCCGGCGCACCCCTCAAAGCGGGCGACGTCGCCAAGATGATCGAGCGCGCCGCCGACGCCAAGACCGGCGGGGGCACCCGCGGGTACACCCTCAGCATCAAGGACTTTGCGGCGAAAGACGATCAGACGCTGGTGATCAACTACCAGCAGCCCAACCCCGCCTACCTGAACTTGCTCACCAACCTGTACATGATCAACCCGACGGTCTGGGAGGATCTGAAGACCAGGACCGACGGCGCCGGCCCCTGGAAACTGGTCGAGCGCATTCCTGGCGATCGGATCGTGATGGAGCGCCATCCGAGCTTCTGGGGGGCGCCGAAGCCGTACGCGGACCGGCTGACGGCGAAGCTCTTCGGCGACGAGGACGCGATGGTCGCCGCGCTGGAGTCGGGGAGCATCGACCTGATCTACTGGTTTCCCCTGAAACACTACGGGCGGCTCAAGGACAAGCTCCAGTTCTTCTTCGGTCCGACCAACACCCGCGTGTGGGAGGTGCGTTTGCAAACGCAGAGGCCGCCCTTCAACGACAAGCGGGTCCGCCAGGCCTTCGGCTATGCGATCGATCGCGAGAGCATCGCCAGGAATGTGCTGTTCGACGTCGGCGGGGCAACCACGCACCCCTGGGGCAAGAACCATCCGGCCTACGATCCGGCCTACGACCAGCGCTACAAGCTTGACGCGAACAGGGCGAAGGCCCTTCTCGCCGCAGCAGGCAAGCCTACGGGCAAGACCACGATGATCATTGAGGCCACCAACCCGGAGGCCCGGGGCATCGCGACGATCATTCAGGCGGACGTGAAGAAGATCGGCTGGGATATGGACATCGAGTCCCTCGACCCGGGTCGGTTCTCGCCGCGCGCCGTTGCCGGGGACTTCGAAATCACCATCAACCCGTCGGGGCAGTTCGATCTGTACACCTCGTTCGCTGCCGCCAACAGCGCCTTCCGCATCGCCGGAAACCCGCTGTGGGCCAACGGCCAGCCACCGGCGGCCTATGTCGAAGGCATCAAGGCGGCGGAGAGCACGATCGATCCGGCGAAGCAGAAGGCAGCCTTCAAGCAGGTTGCGGAAACCTTGTTCGACGAGATGTGGAGCATTCCGCTGGCCTGGCAGGTCACGATCTACGGCGCCACGAAGAAAGTGAAGGGGGTCAAGGTGATGGCGGTCGGTCGACCTCTCTTCGAGGACGTCACCCTGGAGTAGCCCGCCATCGGCCGGTCAGTCGGCGACCTTGCGAGGAGGACTGCATGATTGTCGACATCCATGCCCACGCGTTTCCCGCACTGGGCCAGCCGATTGGCCGGATGGCGCTGGAGCAGTACCGGTGGTACCTCCAGCACCACGTCATGCTCCACCCGGTCGGCACTCGTCGCCTCGCCGATGGGAGCCCCGTTCCGACGACCGGGCTCTGGGATGGCGAGCATGATGGCCTGAGCGGACTCGTCGACGTCGGCCTGCGGGTCGGCGAGTATGGGCGGCTCGAATGGACGGTGGACGGCGAGGATCGCTTCCTCCAGTGGATGCCGCCGTCCCTCCGCCGGCTGGAGCATACGCCGGAGCAGATGCTGGCGCAGATGAAGTACGTCGGCGTCGACGTCGCCGTCCTCCAGC
The DNA here is from genome assembly GCA_016199325.1 of Chloroflexota bacterium. The sequence continues at coordinate 1,060 of JACQGW010000020.1, read as the reverse complement.
ACCATCACGTCTACGGGGACCTCAACGAGTGGTTCGCCGGTGTCCTGAAGGCCCACCGCGGCAAGTTCGTTTGTCTGGCGGCGGTCGACGAGTGGCGGATCGACCGGCCCGACGAGATCGAGCGCCTGCGCTCCGCCGTGGAGGATCTCGGCCTGGCCGGCCTCTACTTCGCGCCCGAGTCCTTCTTCATGGTCGAGTGGCAGGATACCATCCTGACGCCGCGGTTCGAGCCGTTCTGGCGTGAGGTGGAACGGCTGGGGATCCCGATCTTCTGGGACCTGCTCCCAAACCGGAAAGATCCGCAGGCCGCCTTCCACGCCGAGGTCCGGCGCCTCACGCAATGGGCGCAGGGACACCCGGCCGTCCCCAACGTCCTCACGCACGGCATCTCGCAGCGGCTGCTTCGGGACATCCCCGACCGGCTGACCATCCCCCAGGATGTGTGGGACCTCCTCCAGGGGACGAACACGCTGCTGGAGATCGACTTCAGCAACACGCTCGTGATCTACGAGGACTTCCCCTTCCCGGAGGGGCGGCGCCTGATCCGTGAGCTGTATGAGCGCCTCGGCCCCTGGAAGCTGATGTGGGGCTCAGACATGCCGGCCGCCGAGCGCTGGTGCACCTACCGCCAGAGTCTGGAGTACCTGCGCCGCGGCTGCGATTTCATCACCGCCGCGGACATGGAGATCATCCTCGGGCAGAACCCGGCGCGGCTGTTCGGCCTCAAGACAGGGAGGGTTCAGTGACTTCCACGCCGTCTGGCAAGGCGGACCGCTAGCCATCCAATGGATGGCGCCACTTGAGGCCCGGGAAGCGGCTGTAATCGCGGTCGGTGGTGATCCACTCGCTGCCCGATTCGATCGCCAGCGCCGCCAGGTAGGCATCCGGGATCAGGTTGCCCCTGGCGCGGGCTGCCTCACACAGGCGGGTGAAGATACCCCGACGTCCAGGAGCGCCGCGGAGTCATCCAGATCCACGCCGGGAAGAAGCCCCTTGCCGTCAAAAGTCACGAGGCGCACCGGTTCACGCTGCCCGGAGTCACGCTGTCGGGCAAGCGATT
>JACQGW010000278.1 GCA_016199325.1 Chloroflexota bacterium | reverse complement strand
CGCAAGAGGCCGAACGCCAGCGGCTTCCCGGGGCGCATGTTGATCGACCAGAGCGTGACCTCGCCCAGGTCCGCCAGCACGTCGCGGACGAAGTCCCGATCGCCCTTGCTGACGCCGCCGGAGGTCAACAGGAGGTCATCGCCGAACGCCTCCTCCACCTTCGCCCGCACGGCGTTCAGGCTGTCGCGCGCGATGCCGAGCACGCGCGGGATGCCGCCGGCCTGGCGCACTGCCGCCGCCAACCCGTAGGCGTTGCTGTTGTACACCTGGCCGGGGCCGATGGGCCCGCCCGGCTCGACGAGCTCGTCGCCGGTCCCGAGGATGGCGACCACCGGCCGCCGAATCACCGCAACCTCCGCCCGCCCGATGGCTGCCAGCACGGCGATCTCCGCCGGCCGCAGCGTTCGCCCCGCGGAGAAGACGACCTGGCCCCGACGGACGTCCTCGCCGGGCGGACGCACGGCCTGGCCTGGCCGTGCCGGGGCAAGGATGGTGACCCGCTCCGGCAGGCCAGACGGCTTGATCCGACCGGCGAGCGCCGCCTCATCCGTCGCCTCGAACGGCACGACGGCGTCGGCGCCGGCCGGCAGCATCCCTCCCGTCATGATCCGGACGGCCTGGCCCGGGCCGACCGAGACCGCGGCCTCGCGGCCCGCGACAACTTCGCCCACCACCGCAAGAACGCAGGGACGATCGCGGTCGGCGCCGCCCGTATCGGCGGCGCGCACAGCGTAGCCGTCCATCGCCGAATTGGCAACCTGGGGAAGGTCCAGGTCGGCAACGATCTCCTCGGCCAGCACCTGCCCGAGGGCGTCGAGCAGCGGTTTTCGTTCGGGCGGCAGCGTTGGGATCCGAGCCAGAATCCGGTCCAGCGCCTCTTCGACGCTCAGCATGCTCCCTACTCTGTCCGACAGGTCGGATCGGCGGCGGCCAACGCCAGCGCCCGCTCCAGGTCCGCGGGAGTGTTCACGTTGAAAAAGCTCAACAGATGGGGGTCAAATCCTCGAATCTCGTCCTCAGCTACATATCTTACCCTGACATCGGGGAAAAAGTCAATGACCCTGGCGCCTCCCTGGCAGAGTCTTTTCTCCATGGGGTCCTGGCACCGTTTCGAGTAGACGGCATGCATCGGCTCCTCGCGGCCGCCGACGACGGGAATGACCACGTCGAAGCCGGAGGCCAGCGACTGCAGGAATTGGATGAGCGGCGATGAGAGGAACGGCATGTCGCAGGCGCAGGCGAAGGTGTACTCATGTCGGGCGGCCTGGAGCCCCGCGAAGATGCCGGCCAGCGCGCCGAGCCCAGGATACACGTCGGGAACGACCCGGGCCGGGCGGCCGGCCAGATGCGGGGACACCCAATCCTCATCGCGAACGACGACGACGAGCGCGGCACAGACGGCGGCGAGTCGGTCCAGCACCCGGTGGAGCAGGAGCCGCCCGCCGATGGGCTCCAGCGCCTTGTTGCGGCCGAGGCGCGCCGACTGCCCCCCGGCCAGCACGATCCCCGTCACGCTCCGGCGCTCCCGAAGAGCCAGAGATCGCCCTGCCGGGCGAATGGTGGGACAGCGCCGTCCATCACGGCGCTGCCGGGTAGAGCAGGCGAACCATCTGCGGCGTGACGTTCGCCTCCAGGTAGGCGGCCAGGAGCAGGAGCGGGATCACCAGCCCGGCCAGCTTCAGCCAGTTGACCACCGCCAACAACAGGCTTTCGCCGACGCTGAATCCCGCCGGGGGACTCATGATCGCCAGGCCCAGGCGCAGGCTCGCCGCCGCGGCCAGCGCGGCCGCCGGGATCTCGACGAGACCGTGCGGCAGGATGAAGGCGACCAGGAAGCGGATCGGGTCGAAACCGGCGGCGGCCGCCTGCCCGGCCAGGAAGCCCGCCAGGCCAAGGGGCAGGAACAGCAGGACCAGCGAGGCGGCGCCGAACGAGAAGACCGAGAGAAACGCCGAGATGGCCGTCGCCCGCAGATTGTGGATGAAAACGCCGACCGTGCTGAGTCCCTCCAGTTGTCGCAAGAACTGGTCGCGTCGGGCCAGGCTGGTCAGCTCGTCCACCGCCAGCGGCAAGGGGTGCGCCAGCGCGAAGGCGTAGCCGACGGCGGCGCCGGCGACGACCACGCCGGCGACGACGGCGAGCGCAGCCCGATTCAGCGCCAGCAACTGGAGGAGATCGACGCGGTACAGTCGGACGAGCGAAAAGGCCGGCTCGACCGGCTGGCCTGCATCCGTGGCGTGCCCCGGCGTCCGCGTGACGAAGCGCCGGACGGCGGACCAGATCGAGCCGAGGTTGATCTGATCGTTCTCGCGGGCCAGGATCTCCTCGCGGTTGAACGCCTTGACGCCCATGCGAACGAGAATGACGGCCACGACGACCATTGCCGCCAGGAAGAACCAGAGGGATTCGCCGTACCCGATCAACAGCAGCAGTAGCTCGCCCTGGACCACCAGCGCCATGGGCAGGATGATAAAGCTCGCCAGCAGGTTGGCCGCGCGAACGCTCGTCGTGTGGCTGGAGACGACGACGGCGCCGGCCACCATGACGAGCGCCTCGGCGGAGCTCAAGAGGATGCTCAGCAGCACGAACTGCGCCGGGACGACGACGTCGAGGACGTAGTGGATCCCCACGCTGAAGATCCCGAGCGCGACCAGGCTCAGGACGAAAGGCGGCAACAGCACGGCCATCAGCTTGCCGGCGAAGAGCTCGAAGTCCGACACCGGCATCGCCAGCATCGCTTCCAGCGTGTTGCGCTCCTTCTCGCCCACGAAGCTTTCGAGGGCGATGACGAGGCTGAACGAGATGGGGAAGAAGCCGACGACCATCGCGCCGAAGGGGAGGAACTTCGAGGTCGCGCCGTAGGGGTCGACGCGCTCCAGGAATGGGATGCCGAACTTGATCCCGAACACGACGATGAGCGGGAAGACGACGGCCAGAATAAACATGGGCGTCACCACCCGCCAATCGGTGGCGGCGTCCCGCACTTCCCGGCGAGCGATGGTGAGGGATGGCTCAAGCGCGATCGGTCTGACCATGGCTCTCAACGATCTTCAAGTAGACGGATTCGAGCGTGCCGGAGACCTCGCTCAAGCTGACGACCCGCGCGCCGGTGGCGACCAGGCGCTGGACGAGCTGCGGATTCGTCGCCATGGGGTCGGCCGTCGTGAAACGGATCCAGTCGGCGCCGGTGTCGACGACGTCGACCAGCCGCCGCTCTCCGTTCAACTGCGCCGGCGTCAGCTCGGCCGGGCCGGCGAAGCGGAGCTCGAACTGGCGGCGCGTCAGCAGCGTTTGCCTGAGCGCCTCGATCGAGCCGTGGGCGATGATGCGCCCCGCGCGAATGATGGCGATGCGGTCGGCCAGCGCCTCGGCCTCGGCCAGGTTGTGCGTGCAGATCACGATGATCCGATCGTCGCGGCGCAGCTCGGCGATGTAGTCCCGGACGACCTTGGCGCTGGCCGGGTCCATCGCCGAGGTCGGCTCGTCCAGGAAGATCACCTTCGGGTCGTGGATCAGGGCGCGGGTCAGCGCGAGCTTCTGGCGCATCCCCTTGCTGTAGGTGCCGATCGACCGGCTCCGCTGGTCCCAGAGGTCGAACCGGCGGAGGAGCGATTCGATCCGACGGGCAAGCACGTCCTCCGGCGTCCCCTGGAGGCGGCCGAAGAAGCGAAGGTACTCCGGCCCGTTCATCCGGGGGTAGAGCCCCGGCACCTCGGTGAGCAGGCCGACGAGCCGGCGGACCCGCTGCGCGTCCGCGACCGTATCGAGGCCGTTGATGGTCGCCCGCCCGGAGGTCGGGGGGAGGATCGAAGTCAGCATCCGAATGGTCGTCGTCTTGCCGGCGCCGTTGGGCCCGAGCAGGGCAAGGATCTCGCCGTCGGCAACGGCGATCGAGAGGTCGTCCACCGCCGTGAACGCACCGAAGCGCTTCGTCAGGTGCTCAACGAGGATCACGTCGCCAATCCTGGCGCCTCCCGGGCGCCCGCCGTCTACTGATTGCTGATTGCTATCGCCATTGTACCATTCGCGTCAAGGGCCAGGCGGTCAAGAAAGTACTCAGCGTTCGGCGGTCAGCTTCAGACACGTCGCCGATGGCGAACGTGCCGGCGGGTCGCCCTGCTGGGGGCTGATTGCTGAACGGCACAGCGGCTTGTGCGAGGATTGACCAAACGGCCAATCGACGTTCTTGGCGTCTTCCTTGGCGATCTTGGCGTCCTGGCAGCTCGTTGTCTCTCGGAATCGCTCCAACGGTGGCTCACCCCTGCCGGAGCCAGGTGTAGTAGATCACGCCGAGGCCGATGGCGACGAGCAGGACGAGAACGGCGACGACGACGACGTTGCTCGGCGCGTTCAAGCTCACGTTCTGCGGGCCCGGCGGCGGAGTCGGCGAGGCCGGCGCCCCGGTCGGGCTCGGGGGCAAGGTTGGCGCAGCGGTCGCCGCCGCGGTCGCCACGGCGGCGGGGGAGCCTGTCGGGCGATCAGTTGGCGTCTGCCTGACGGCGGCGCGTGTCGGCGTCGCCGTCGCCGCCGGCCCGACCGCGGGCGCCGTCGGCGGGATGGCCGGGGCGGTTGCCGTCGGCAGCGGGGGCGACGCCGGCAGCGGCGTCGCGCTCGCCGTCGCCTGCACGGCGGCAACCGTCGGGCTGGCCAGAGCCGGCGGAGCCGCAGGGCTCGGCACGGCGATCGTCGCCGGCAGCGGCGACAGCGGCGATTGGAACACGAGGCTACCGCCGGCCGAAGCGAGCGGCAGCAGCGCAGCGGTCAGGGCCAGGGCAAGAACGGCCAGCGGCACGAGCGCCAGAGCGGAGGCCAGCCCACGGCGGACGGCCGCGAGCGCCCGATCCCTCACGCGGGCGACTCCTGCTCCGCGAAGTAGTGATGGAGGCTCGTATCGTACTTGACGTCGTTGAGGACGACGCCGACGAGGCGGGCGTTGACCTTTTCGAGCAGTTGTTTCGCCTTGCGGGCCATCTCGCGCTTCGTCTTGCCGGCGCGCACGACGAGGAGGACGCCGTCGACCTTCGAGGCGAGGACGGCCGCGTCGGTGACGGCGATGACCGGCGGCGAATCGAGCAGCACGTAGTCGGCGACCGCGCTGAGGCGGTCGAGAATCTGGCTCAGCCGCCGCGAGCTGAGCAGCTCGGATGGGTTCGGCGGCAGCGGGCCGCTGGGCAGGAGCAGCAGGTTGGGAATGCCAGACTCCTGCAGGGCTGCCTCCTCACCACCGTCGCTCAGCATCAGGCCGGTGACACCGGTGCCGTTCTTGACGCCGAAGACCGTGTGCATCGTCGGCCGGCGCAGGTCGCAGTCGACGAGGACCACCCGGTTGCCGGTCTGGGCAATCGTAATCGCCAGATTGGCGAGCGTCGTGCTCTTCCCCTCGTCCGGGCTCGTCGACGTGACGAGGAGGGTCCGAATGGGCCGGTCGAGGCTGGAGAACTGGATGTTCGTCCGCAACTGGCGGTACGCTTCGGCGACGGCCGAGCGCGGCTGCGAATAGGTGACGAGCCGTTCGCGCCCGACAGGTCCGTTAGTGCGAGCCATACTCATCACTCATCACTCATTACTCATCACTCGCCCTTACCGTCGCGTGAGCTCGATGACTTTGGCGCGTGGCGGCGAATCGGGCTGGGTGCGCCGGGTGTCGGCGGCGGCGATCTGTGGGATCGTCCCGATGGCGGGCAGGTTGACCCACCGCTCGACGTCCTCGGCGGTCTTGATGGTGTCGTCCAGGAATTCGAGGAGGAAGACCAGCAAGCCGCCGACCACCAGCCCCAGCACGGCGCCGGCCAGCACGTTCATCCGCGTCTTCGGCCGCTCCAGCTCGCCCGGCGTCGGCTCGTCGAAGAGGAAGACGTTGACGCGGTCGCGCGGCTCCTGATGGGTCATCCGCTGCTCCTGGTCCTCGACGAACGCCTGGGCCAGCTCGCGGGCGATCCGGCGCGCCGTGCCCGGGTCGGGATGGTCGACGTCGATCTGGAGGCGCATATCGTCGGGGATCGAGGCGACCTTGACCATACTTCGGAGCTGCGGCGGCGTCAGATCGAGCTGGAGGCGGCCATTGACGCGCTCGAGGATGATCGACGTCTGGAGCATCGCCGCGTACTGCCGCATGATGGCCTGGCCGACCAGCGTGAGCCCCCAGTCGGGCCGCCCCGGCTCGATGCGGAGATAGACGGTCGAACGGAAGATGGGGCGCTGGAGCTTGCTGTAGCCGTAGGCCGTCAGACTGGCGATGGCGGCGACGAGGACGATGATCCACCATCGCTTGACGAGCACCCGCCAGTAATCGCGAAACTGCATGAGAAGGCGCCTCCGCCTGGCCCGACTTCCCCCCGGACCGGCCAACTATACTCGCCGCCGGCCGCGCTTGTCAAACCCAGAACGGACGGCATGGCCCGCGGTTTCACCCGCGGCCCGCTCTCGCGTTATTGTCTACTGACTCAACAGAAGAAAAGTGGATAACCGAGAAACGGGTGAAAACTGGGCCGAAAGTGGCCTTTGCTGAGAGAGGATATGAAAGAGGCGTCTGCTACACTTCGCACGGGCTTGAATCCCAGTGCGTGGAGGAGCACATGCGGCTAACACGACGAGCCATCCTGGTCGGGGCCGATCCTCTCGTCCTTGCGGGTCTTCGGGAACACCTGACAAGCCAGGCCAATCTCGCCGTCGTCGACGCCGTGACGACGAAACCGGCACCCCTCGCGACGATCCAGACCCATCGGCCCGACCTGCTCATCTTCCTGCCAGACGGGTTTCCGGGCGGCGGAACCGATCTGGCCCGGCGATGCCGGAAACACTTCCCCACCGTCCGGCTGCTGGTGCTACCTGCCCGGGCCGACCTGGGCCTCCTTGCTGCCTACGCCGGCCTCGGCGCGGCCGCCTACGTCCTGTTCGAGCACCTCCCCGACCTGATCGAGCGCGTCGAGGTCGTCGAAACCGGCGGAACGATCCTCGACCACCACCTGGTGGACAGCCTGGTCGAGCTGCTGCGTCGGCCGCTCGGGCGAGCGGTGCTGCACGCGCTCCTGGCCGACGCGGCAGGCAAACCCACTGACTCCCATCCCAACGGCGCCACCCCCTCCATCCCCACAGCGCAGTCCATGGGCCCGGCGGGCAAGTCCCTGCACACCGACGGCGACGAACGGCGGGTTGCCGCGCCACGCCGCCGGGCGGTCGTCCGGCTTGCCGGCCAGGGCTGGACGAACAAGGAGATCGCCGCCCGCCTGGACATGCAGGTTTCGACGGTTGCCGAGCACCTCAAGCGGTTCCGCGTCGAGGTCGATCCGGTCCGCCGGGCCGACCTGGGACGGCTGCTCGCCGAAGGTCGCCTGGGCGGAGACGGCGACCAGAGGGGTGCCCAGGAACGGTGAACTGCCAGGGTGGCAAGATCGCCAGGGAAACCGCCAAGAATGCCGATGGGTTGTCCCCCAAATGGGGGACAACCGGGCGCAGCGGCCTGTCCCCCAAAAAAGGGGACTTCTCAAGCGAGCGATTGCCTGGTACACTTTGCGTCAACTCGACTGGTGGCACGACGAAGGAGCGAGCGATGGCGAAGGTACGTGTGCGGGGACAGGAGAAGAACGGGACCGGTGCGATAGCGGAGGGCCAGGCGGCGGCCAGTCCGATCCCACTCCGACCCATGCCCATCTCGGGCGTCGTCGTCGGAAAAGCGGACTTGCTCGCGGCGCTCCAGGTCTACGGCCCCTTCGAGGACGTCGAAGTCTTCGAGGACGGCCAGCGGTTCCTGCTCAAGCTCCGCCCCGAGGCCGCGACCTAGCGCGGGGCCGAGAGAGAACGAACCGCCAAGACGCCAAGACCGCCAAGGAAGGCGCCAAGAGGACCGATTGGTCGTTTGGTCAATCCCTGTGCAGACCGCTCTGGGGGTGCGCGAGCGCGGTTCGGACTACCAAGGCGCGGAAAGGGGTTGTGGTCCAAGGTTCGGGAGGTCAGCGTTCCCCAACCTTGAACCATGGACCTTGAACCCGTTCGTATGGAGGTGTGGCGATGCCGAGGACAATCACGATTGACGACGCGAACCTGCTCCGGGTCAGCCTGGCGCGCTCGATGGATGGCTCATCGATCCACGTGGAGGCGGTCTATCAACTGCTCTCGGGCACGACAGTCGTCCAAACCCTCTCCCGAGAGATGACGACGACATTGACTGCCGCCCAGAAGGCCGCGATGGGTGCTATCTTCAATCAGGTGCTGGATGCCGTCAAAGCGGTGGAACTGTAGCGGCCCCAGTCGGCCCATCGAAAGTTCGAGAGGTATCCGCCCGCTGTTGACCGCAGGGAGCGGTCTACGATGGGTGGGCGTGTGAGGAGAGCGACGATGTTGAAGCTCCGGAAGAGCCAACCGCGGGACAAGGAGGTTGCGACATTGGGGAACGGCCTCATGACGCATCGACAGTTTCTCAAGTGGTGCGGGCTGGCGGTGGCCGGGGCGGGAGCCGCAGGCGCGGGTCGGTTCGTCACGCCGCCGAAAGTCGCGTCCGCGGCCGACGGGACGTTCGATAACCTGACGGTCAACGGCACCCTCGGCATCGGAACACCGGGACCGGTGGCTCCCCTGGAGATCTCGGTGGCGGGGAATGCCTTCGCTCGAACCCACAACACGACGAACGCTATCGATGCGAGGTACGGTGCAGATAGTATTGGTGGGTTTTTCAGCGTCGTGACAAGCCATCCGCTCAAGTTGCAGACGAACAACACGGAGCGGATGAGGGTCGATAGTACCGGCAACGTCGGGATCGGCACGGCCGACCCGACGGCTGCGAAATTGGTGGTCGCCGGAGACATCCTGGCGGCCGGAACCCTGCAAGCCTATGGCGGCGGCCTGGACGGGAGTAATCTGCAGAAGCTCGTGATCTATGCCGACACCACGAACGGGCTCTATTTCGATGCGCCCAAGGACGCGAGTGGGTACAAGCTCCCGATCCAATTCTGCTGGCGAGGCGGGGGTGCGCCAGCGCTGTACATGGCGGGCGACGGCAACACCGGTGTCGGGTGGTCTAGTCCCACGGTGAAACTGCATCTGGCGCCGCAGAGTTTCCTCGGGATCCCAACCAACTACGGGAACATTCCCAACGGGTTCCTCCGAGGAACGAGTGGGATCATTCTCGCCGGTGCAGCCAGCCCCGATGGGGTCGGCTGGGCATTCGGCAGCCGATTGGTGACGATTGATTACCTGGACGGATGGAACACGGAGTTCGACACCATCTTCTACGGCGGGAACTGGACGAATAGCGCGCTGGTGATCTCGGGGCGAGACGGGTGCCTGGGCTCCATCGGGATCGGCACGCCGACCCCGACTGAGAAGTTGCACGTTGCCGGCAGTGCAAAGATCGACGGCAACCTGACGGTCGGGGGGACGGTTAATGCCAACATGACGGCCGTCTACTCGCCCTGAGCGACTTCTCTCACCTTGATTTCGAATGACGTCTGAACGTCTTGCGGGAATCATTTCGGTCTGTGGAGCGGTGGCAAGTGCAACGAGTAATCCGGGCTGACGACGGACTGCTGGATGCAACTCCTCGCTGGTTTCGCCCGGTCATCCCGGGCCAGACCCCCATCTCTATCTCGGATCTCGTTGAGCTGCGCGCCGCCGTCGACATGCTCCGAGTCGCCGCCGACCTGGACCCGGTAGCCTGGGAGGGGAAATCGGCCGACGATCCGACGTTCCGGGCCGGGGAGACCGTGGTTCGAGCGCGTCACTTCACCCAACTGCGGGAGGCCATCGCCGACCTCTGGCGAGTTGCCGAGCTCGGCCCCCTGCCGGAGTTCACCGGCGGTGCCATTGTGCCGGGTAGTCGGGCCATTCGCATCGGCGACCCGCTGGACCTGCGGGCATGGGTCGAGCGTTACGAGGCCGCTGTGCCGGAGAAGGCGGCCCGCGCCGTCCAGCTCTACGACGAATACACGGCCGTCTATCCCGACCTCATCCTCTCGCCTCTCCCGCGTCAGGACGCTCAGCACCAACAGCCTCGGCGCCGCCGGCTGCTGACGGAGGAGTGGGATGGCGCCGGCTTCACCCGCTACGGCTACGACACCGTGGGACGGCTGAGCTGGCGGCTCCGCTTCGTCGACGACCGCGCCTACGCGGTCCGCTACGCCTATGGCGACGACGGCTCGATCCAGTCAGTGGACTATCCCGCCTTCGATGAACCAACCGCGACCGGTCCCACTGCAACGTATCACTACTCCGACCGCCACGAGCTCCGTGGCGTCGAGACGAGCCTGGGGTTGGGCTATCCCTTCAAGCTGCGCCAGAGCGGGCAGACGACGAGTTGGGTAAACGATCTGCTGAAGCTGGCCGAGCCCAAGGCGACGCAGGGACAAGGAGTGCGGGTCATCCGGGATCTCCACGGCGTGCCGGTCAAGGTCGTCGAGGGCGACACCTCCCGGGTCTGGATCGACGGCGCGTTTCCCGCCACCGGCGCCAGACCGCAAACGCGCGTCGTCGCCCGGCCCATCGCGACCGTTGCGTGGTCCACGGCGGCCGAGCCGCCAGTACCGCTTGCCTATGCCATCTGGTCGGCTTTCAGCCAAGCCGGCCGGCTCATCGGGACCTTCGCGCCACGAAGTGAAGACCCATGAGGATTGACGATCAAGGCCTGCGTTCCTTGCCTGACCGGTGGAGCGCACTCCCGTGCGCACGACGAAAGACGGCGCGGGTTCGTCGTGCGCACGGGAGTGCGCTCCCCGGCGAGTGCCAGACCAGTTCGGCACGATCCATCCCTGATCACCCTGGGGCAACGGCGACCACCCAGCCATCCGGGGGTCGGGACCACGCCGAGAAACCGCGTACCGATCGCGCCCACAGGAGGGCAGCATGAGTCTGGCCGCGCGCATCCACCGAGCCCTACAGAGACGGGTGAGACTCGTCCACCTCCTGCTGATCCTCACCCTCCTCGTCGGCAGCCTGCCCCCCGGCGGGCAAGGCGGGCGCGCCGCCGCTGCCGGGCTAGCCACCACGACTCCGACGCCTTCGGCAGCGCCCACCCCCACGACGCCAGTCGCCACGCCAGCGTCGCCTTCGACCACACCCGTGCCCTCCTCGACTCCAACGATTACTCCGACGCTCCCTGGTCCACCGACCACGCCGGTCACGCCGACCATTCCCATCTCAACGACCCCGCCCACCTCGGCCGCGACCGCGCCTTCGCCGCCGCAGCCGAGAGTTACGGTGACGCCAACCCGTCCGTTCACCGCCACCCTCACCCCGGCCGGCGCCACCCTCGGCTCACGGGACGACCACGGTCTGGCCCTCACCTTCCCGCCCGGCGCCGTCGCCGCCCCGGTGCAGGTCAGCTTCCGCCCCGTCCCGACGCCGACCACCTCTGGCGCCACCATCGCCCTCGTCGAGTTCGCGCTCGACGCCCGCGACGCCTCCGGCGTACCCGTCCACCGGTTCACCCGGCCCTACACCATCACCCTCGACCTCCGGCGTCTTCCCCTGGACACCCGCGACGTCAATCCCGTCTCGGGCCGGCTCGCCGTCTTCGACCCGACCGCCCGCACCTGGCAGGTCCTCCCCGGCGGCTACGATGCCGGCCAGTACGCCATCGTCGGCACCAGCGACCACTTCTCCACCTACCAGGGCCAGTTCGACCCCGTCGTCCAGGGCATGGCGAACATCCTCAGCGCCCAGACCAATCTCCACACCGGCTCCGTCACCTGGCAGTACCCCATCGAGCTCCTCCCCGGCCCCGGCGGCTCCGGCCCCAGGCTGGCCGTCACCTACCACAGTCTCGTCGCCGACGAGATGCGGCACTCGCAGGGCATGGCCGGCTGGCTCGGCATGGGCTGGAACCTCGCCGGCCTCGGCTCCATCCGCCGGGTCAAGCCCGACGACGGCTTGATCCGCTACTACCTCACCGTCGGCGGCGTCTCCGACGAGCTCGTCGGCCCGAGCTGGGACGGCTCCGCCTGGGTCTGGCATACCAAGCGGGAGTCCTTCTACCGCATCCGCTTCGTGCGTCCAGGGGTCACCGAGCCCGCCGCAGCCCCCAACCCCGACACCGAGTTCGGCTTCTTCGAGGTCTGGGACCGCAGCGGGACCTACTACCGCTTCGGCGGCCAGGTGCCGGAGGCATCGGAGCAGTACTCCTGGCTCAGCGAAGAGGACCGGACCAAGCCCCACTCGCTCATGTGGTACGCCCACTGGCAGGGCAGTTGGGTCACGTACTACAACCGGTGGG
>JACQGW010000019.1 GCA_016199325.1 Chloroflexota bacterium | reverse complement strand
GTGACGGGGTGGCGCTGGGGCTGGACGTGGCCGTCGGCGTGATCGTCGGCGTCGGTGACGGGGTGGCGCTGGGGCTGGACGTGGCCGTCGGCGTGATCGTCGGCGTCGGTGACGGGGTGGCGCTGGGGCTGGACGTGGCCGTCGGCGTGGACGTCGACAGGACGAGGTCGACGGCCGGGAGGTTCGTCCCCATCTCGTTCGGCTCATCGCCCCGATGGTTGGTGTCGCCGAGCCCGAGCAAGCCGTAGCCCCAGCACTTGACGACACCATCGTTGAGGAGGGCGCAATTGTGGGAGCCACCGGCGGTGAGGGCGACGGCGGTGCCGCCAAGCTGAACAGCCGGGAGGTTCGTCCCCATCTCGTTCGGCCCGTCGCCCCGAGAGTCGGTGTCGCCAAGTCCGAGTTGCCCGTAGTTATTCTGGCCCCAGCACTTGACGGCGCTATCGCTGAGGAGGGCGCAGGTGTGCCAGATACCGGCAGTGAGAGCGACGGCGGTGCCGCCAAGCTGAACCGCCGGGAGGTTCGATCCCATCTCGTTCGACCCATCTCCCCGATTGTTGGTGTCGCCCAGCCCAAGCTGGCCAGCGTTGTTCCAGCCCCAGCACTTGACAGTGCCATTGCCGAGAAGGGCGCAGGTGTGGGCGTTGCCGCTGACGAGGATCGTGGTGGCAGTGTATTGCGTCGTCGCCATGAGAAGCTGGTCATTTGACACACCTTCGGGCGGTGGGGACCCCTGGGGAGACGCCGGCGCAGCAAGTGATGGCAAGCCGCCGACGAGAGAGAGGGAGAAACCGATCATCAAGCCGAGCAACAGCATCGAAGGATACCGCATGGCCGAAATCCCCCTGGCCCTTCCAAATCGCCTGTCCCGATAGGTCGGTGCTTGCCATGGTTCCAGCGGATCGAGGCAACGGCCAGAGCTCGCCAACGGCGATAGGGAAGCCGTCTCGGGCTCCTATCGGCAGCCGGAGCGAACGCCGTCGTCTTCACGAGCCAGCGACTAGCCGACAGGCACAACGTACCATGACGGCAGGCAGTCGTCAAGCCGGAAAACCGGCTAGTTGACGATGCTCCCCCTGCAGACGACGTGGGGCAGCATACTCACCAGCGGGCCATCAAGGCAGCGGGCATCAAGCGCCGGATTCCGTTTCACGGGCTGCGGCACACGTCGGCGACACTGCTCTTGCTCCGCAACACGAACCCGAAGATCGTCTCCGAGCGCCTGGGCCATGCCAGCGTGAGCATCACCCTGGGCCTGTAAAGCCACGTCCTGCCGACGATGCAGGACGGCGCCGTCCAGCAGCTCGAAGGGCTTTTCGGAAAGCCGGCGGCCGTCTGACGGATTCGTGACCCGCCGGGGATTCGTGACCAATTCGTGACCTGGGACGCCCGAACAGCACGAAAGCCGCTCGATACCAGCCGAGCGGCTTTCCGTTTTGTGAGTGTTTCCGCCAAGAATCGGGGCGGAGGGGGAGGGATTCGAACCCCCGAGGCGTACGCCTAGCTGTTTTCAAGACAGCCGCAATCGACCGCTCTGCCACCCCTCCAGAAGAACAGAAACCGCCAATAACCCAGCAAGAAGCTGCGAAATGCCTCACCGCATAGTATACCAGAGCGGAGCGGGAGCCGCTACCGTGTCTCCCTCATCCCTTATTGCGCCGCCGTGCATCTCCCTCCCCCTGCCCGTTCGGGCAGGGGAGATGCTTCGCCGCGGCTCAATGCGACAGGCGGGGAGTCGCATGGATCGCCGAGTGATCTGTCGAGTGCAGCAGGACCTTGCATCCAGGCACATTTCCTGTAACCTACAAGAATGCGTCCAAGAGGTCTTCGTGATCTCACGGCCGCTCCGACTGAAGGTCGGCTGATTCGTGACCTCTGGGAGGAATCGCATGACGCAGCGCATCCGCGTTGGGGTTCAATTGCCCCAGCAGCACACGACCTACGCGGCCTACGCCGACGCCGTTCGGCGCGCCGAGGACCTGGGCGTCGACACCATCTGGAACTGGGACCACTTCTTTCCCCTCTCCGGCGACCCGAACGGGAGCCACTTCGAGGCCTGGACGCTGTTGACGGCCATGGCGATGCTGACGCGCCGGGCCGAGATCGGCTGCCTGGTCACCTGCAACAGCTACCGCAATCCGGCGCTGCTCGCCAGCATGGCAAGGACGGTGGACCACATCAGCGGTGGTCGGCTGATCCTGGGGATGGGTGCCGGCTGGTTCGCGCGCGACTACCGGGAGTACAGCTACGAGTTCGGCACCGCCGCCAGCCGCCTGCGGGCACTGCGCAGGAGCCTGCCGATCATCAAGGATCGCTGGCAGAAGGATACGCCCAGACCGGTCCGCAACCCCATCCCCATCCTGATCGGCGGCGGTGGCGAGCGGGTGACGCTGCGGCTGACGGCGCAGCACGCCGACCTCTGGAACGGCTTCGGCCCGCCGGAGAACTTCCGCCACAAGAACGCGGTGCTGACGAGCTGGTGCCGCGAGCTGGGCCGCGACCCGGCGGCCGTCGAGCGAACCGCCGCCGTCGGCGACCACGACCTGGACCGGCTCGACGCCTACGTCGCAGCCGGCGCCACCCACCTGATTCTCGGCTGGCATGCTCCCTGGGAGCTCCGGGCCGTCGAGCGGCTGGTGGACTGGCGAGAGCGGCGAAGCTAAAGGTCTGCGGTTTCTGGCTTGAGGTTTCTGGTTTCTGGTTGTCTGTCCTGACCAGGAACCAGAAACCGTGTACCAGAAACCCCGATGATGGTATGATGCGCAGCAGCGGCCACCACGCCCAGGAGACCACCGCATGCTCGCGCCGCTCACCGCCGAGGATCTGGCCGTCGTCGCCGCCTGGTCCGGCCACGAGCCGGCTCTGGTCGCCGCCGATCCGCGCCTGCACGAGATGGGCCGGCTGCTCCTGGCCGATAGCCTGACCGGGCTGTATAACCGGCGCTACCTGATCGCTCGTCTGGAGTCGGCGATTGCCGCCGGTCGGGCGCTGGTCGTCGGCATCCTCGACATGGACGGCTTCAAGCAGGTCAACGACAGCCTGGGACACGACGGCGGCGACGAGGTGCTGCGTGCCTGTGCCCGGTTCCTCCACAGCACGCTCGCCGAGGCGGTGGTCGCCCGGCTTGGCGGCGACGAGTTCGCCGTGCTGTTCCTGGACCGGACGCTGGATGTCGTGGCCGTCACCCTGGCGGAGCTGATCCGGACGATGGGCGAGCAACTGGTGATGCCTGCCCTCGGCAGGCCCCTGCAGTTCAGCGCCGGCATCGCCGCCGGTCCGCGGGATGGCGCCGACGTCTCCACCCTCCTGCGGGCGGCCGATGCCGCCCTGTACTGGGCCAAGCGCGAGGGCCGGAGCCGCGTCCGCCTGGCCCGCGACCTTGGCGAGTCCGTCTTCCTGGGCGACCCGCGCTCGGCCGTGCTCCAGGCGGCCCTGACCGGACGGGAGACCATGTGGGCGCGCCTGATGCGGCGGCTGGAAGAGGCGGCGGCCGGTCGGGGCGGCATGATCAGTCTGGAGGGGCCGGTGGGCGCTGGCAAGAGCCGGCTGATGGCGGAGGCCGCTGCCGCTGCGGCGGCGGCGGGCTGGAGCGTCGTCCAGGTAGCCTCCGGCTCGACCAGGCCCTATCGTCCTTTCGAGGACGCATTGGCGCACCTGGCGGGCCGGACCGCCGATCGGTTCGAGGCGGCACGGCGCCTGTCTCCCCACCGTCTGGTGTCGGCGCTCGTCCAGGCGCTGCTCCAGGCGGCCGAGCACCCCACGCCGCTGTGTCTGTGTGTCGACGATCTCCAGGAGGCGGACAACCTGACGGCGATGGCGCTTTGCCGACTGGGGCCGGAGCTGGTCCGCCGCCCGTTCCTTATCCTGGCGACCATGCGAACCGACTCCGCCGCCGAGCTCTCCTGGATCGGCCTGCGCGGCCTGGGCGCCGCGGCCGGCTGGCTGACCCGCGAGCCCGTCGTCGGTCTGGACCTCTCGGGCACCCGGAACCTGGTCCTGGCCCTGCTCGGCGGCTCCATCTCCAATCCGGCTGTCCGCTCGCTCCACGAGGCGACCGGCGGCAATCCCCTCCACATCACCCAGGTGCTCAAGGCCTGGGTCAGCGCCGGTCTGCTGGCGCCCGGCCCCACCGGCTGGACCTTCCGCGCCGAACCGCCCTCGCCGGCGCCCCGGGACCTGCGTCAGGCGCTGGTCTGGCGGGTCCGGCAGTTGGACCAGGAGGTTCGCGAGATCCTCGGGCTGGCCGCCGTCCTGGGCGACCGGTTCGAACGCGCCGACCTTCAGAACCTGGCGGGGGCGACGGCGGATGAGCTCGGCAGCCTGCTGGACCTCGCGATCCGGGCGCAGATGGTGGTCGACGAGGGGGCGCCTACCCTGCGGTTTGCCCATCCGCTGCTCCGAGAGGCCGCCTACGCCGAGCTGAGCCCCCGGACGCGCCGCCTGGCGCATCGCGTCGCCGGCAATCTCCTGTTCGAGTCCGATGGGCGACCGGCGGCCGAGCTCGCCCGGCACTTCGACGCGGCGGGCGCCGTGGAGCGCGCCTTCCACGCGCACGTCCAGGCCGGCGATCAGGCGGCAGCGCGTTTTGCCCAGGCGGCCGCTCGCCAGCACTTCGGGCGGGCCTGGCAACTGCTGCCGGCCGCCGGCGCTTCGTTCGAGCAGTGGTGGACGCGCCTGGCGCTGCGCCTGGCCGCCGCAGCCCGCGCCAACGGCGACCCCCAGGCCGCTGCCGACGTCTGCCGTGATGCGCTGCGCCACCGCGCCAGCTTACCGGCCGCGGACGTGCTCTCGTTGCTCCTGGAGCAGGGCGAGGCAGCCCGCCAGGCCGGCCTGTTGCCGGCGGCCGAGCGGATCCACGCCGAGGCGCTGGCGCTGGCCGGTCCGGGAACGCCGGATCGGGAGCTGCTGATGGTCCGGGCACTCGGGCTTCGGCTGCGCTACAACCGGGCGATGCCGGAGGAGAGCCTCGCCGAGGCGCTGGCGCTGGCGGCGGAGGCGGGGCGGCTGGGCGAGCGCATCCTTCAGGGATCGCTCTATTCGACGGCCAGCGCCGTGCTCGTCCAGTTGGGCCGAACGGCCGAGTCGGTCACCTGGAACCGGCGCGCGCTGGCGCTGTTGCCCGTCGGCAGCGGCTTCGACGCCATCTTCGCCCGGCTGCGCGCGGGCCTGCTGGTGCGTACGGTTCCTGCCGCGCGCACGTGGCTGGAGGAAGCGCTGGAGGCCGCGGTGGCCGTCGGCGAAGCGCAGATGTGGGCAAGGCTGCTCCGGCTGCTTGGCGTCCTGGAGCGCGCCCACGGGCGCTGGGACGTTGCCCGGCGCTACTATGAGCAGAGCCTCCAGGTGGCCGGCCGCCAGGGCACCCAGATCGAGCGCGACCGGACGATGTACGAGCTCGGCGTGCTCCTGGCCTGGCAAGGTCGGCCCGCGGAAGGCATC
Organism: Chloroflexota bacterium; assembly: GCA_016199325.1. The sequence continues at coordinate 5,746 of JACQGW010000019.1, read as the reverse complement.
GCGCTGGCGACCGCCGCCGCCGATGCCGCGGTCGCCCGTGGCGATTGGATGACCGCCGCGGCCGGCCGCGGTCGGCTGGCTCAGTGCCTGATCGCCGATGGGCGGCCCCAGGAGGCGGTGGCGGCCCTGGAGCCCATCGAGCGGTGGCTCTCGCCCGACAATGTGGTTGTGCGCGAGCTGCGCCTGATTCGGGTGATGGCTCTGGTACACGCGGGAGACCTGGCGGCGGCCACCGCCGAGGCGGCACCGCTCAGGGACAAGATGGCGGTCCTGGAGGGGGCCGCCTACCACGCCCTGGTGATCGGCAACCTTGCCCTGGCTGTCGGCGAGCCGGCCGAGGCGCTCAGCCGGCTGCGAAAAAGCCGGGACGTCGCCGGCCACCCCTTCGTGGAACAGTACTGGCTGGCCTGGGCTCGGATGGACGAAGCGCGCGCGCTCGCGCAATTAGGCCAGCCGGCAGCCGCTCGTCGCGCCCGCCGACGCGCGCTCCAAACCTTCCGCCGCCTGGGGGCGGCAGTCCAGGTGCCAGACAGGACACCGGACTAGCGGTATTGCGATACCAATGTAGATGAATGCGTCATGCGTCAGCTTTCGACGGGCGCTACTCATCACTCATCACCCATCACCGTTTGGCGGTGGTGTTGCGGCTGCCGTCGTAGGAGAGGACGACGCGATCGCCGTCTCGGATCGTCTCCAGGTGGACGGGCCGGCCCCAGAGGCGGTAGACGTAGCGCAGGGTCTTCTCGGCGTAGCCCACGTCGAGATCGAGCCCTTCGTGCAGGTGGTGCAGGAGCAGCTCGCGGGCCCGGTGGTAGTCGGCATCCTCGACGACGATGTAGGGATAGCCGAAGTTGGTCATGGTGTGGACCAGGTTGTCGCGGACCTTCTCCCAGTTCTTCTCGACGATGACCCAGTCGTTCCCTTCGAGGCGGTACAGATAGAGGTCGAGGTCGTCGACCAGCTCACGGGTGAGGTAGTTCCGCAGCAGCGACACGTCGTTTTCGATCTCCCGCACCTCGAAGATCTTCGCCAGCCCTTCGCCGCCCGTCCGGCCGGTCCGCGCGCGCTCCTCAGCCGTCGGCGACTCCCAGCGGCGATAGATGTCCTCGAAGATCTTCAGCCCGACGAAGTACGGATTGATGCTGCGCCGCGAGGGCGACAGCACGCTGGCATTCAGGCTGGCGAATTCGACGTACTCGTCGTCGGAGAGATCGAGATCGCGCAGGATTCTGGCATGAAAGAAGGCTGCCCAGCCTTCGTTTGCAAGCTTGGTCTGCATCTGGGGCAGGAAGTAGAGCATCTCCGACCGGACGATGGCGATGATGTCTCGCTGCCAGTCTTCCAGGTCCGGCGCGTGCTCCATGACGAACGCGAGGAGGTCCTTCTGCGGCTCCTCGGGCAGGCGGCGCTTCGCCGCCTCGGGCGCTGCGGGCGCCGGCCGCCGCGGGAAGAGGTCGTCAAAGGGCGTCTCCGCCGGCCGCCGCGGACGCGCCGGCTCGTGCGGCGCCGAGCGATTGCGGATGAAGACGTTCGGGTCGATGTGCTCCTGGATCGACAGAACGGCGTCGAGGAATTGCTCGACCTCGGCCTGGCCGTGGAGGAACTCGTACTTGCGGATGCGGTCGGCGTTGACGCTGGCGCCCTCGACCATCTGGCGAGAGGTGTGCGAGAAGTAGACGGAGTTCTTGAAGAAATCCGAGTGGGCGAGGACGTGCGCGATGACCAGCTTGTTCTGAAGGACCGTGTTGGAATCCATCAGAAAGGCGTAGCACGGGTTGGCGTTGATGACGAGCTCGTAGATCTTGGAGAGCCCGTAGTCGTACATCGTCTTCATCTGATGGTACGCCTTGCCGTGCGTCCAGTGCGAGAAGCGGCCCGGCAGCCCGTAGGCGCCAAACTCGTACATGATCGCGGCCGGGACGATCTCGAAGTGGGTGGGAAAGGGATCCAGGCCCAACCGGCGGGCGATGTCCCAGATCATCCCTGTGGCGGTTTCAAGCTCGACGACGTTCGGTTCCATTGGTGTCAACTCTCGGCCGGGCTCTTGTGGAAGAACTTCTTCAGCGCGGGATAGACGTCCTTCTTGTCGGTGATGACGACCCCGACGAAGCGGGGATCCTTGACCTGCTCGAACGCGTTCATCAGGCGGCTCGACCAGCCCCGGCTGCCCTCGAGAATCTCGCCGTAACCGAAGAGGCTGGACCAATCGAGCATCTGCCGCACCAGATCCACACAGAGCCGGTTGTCGGCGTCGCCCCAGTTGTCGCCGTCCGAGAAATGGAAGGGGTAGATGTTCCATTCCTCGGGCTGGTAGCGCTGCCGGACGAGGTCGATGGCCAATCGGTAGGCCGACGAGACGCGGGTCCCGCCGCTCTCGCCGAGCGAGAAGAACGCCTGCTCGTCGACCTCCTTCGCCTCGGTGTGGTGCGTGATGAAGACCATCTGGACGTTCTGGTACCTGGTGCGCAGGAAGCGAACCATCCAGAAGTAGAAGCTGCGGGAGATCGCTTTCTCGAACTCGCCCATCGAGCCCGAGACGTCCCGCATGGCGATGACGACGGCGTTGGTCTCGCGGCGCACATCGCGCGTCCAGATCTTGAACCGCAGATCGTCGTTCGTCACGTTCTTGAAGCGAGGATGGCCGGCCAGCGCATTGCGCTTGATATTCTCCAGGATCGTCCGCCGCTTGTCGAGATTCGCCAGGATGCCCTTCCGGCTAACCTCCTGGAACCGGAACGCCTCGCTCTCGATCTCCTGGCTCTTCCTCGGCTGGAGGTTGGGCAGGCCGAAGTCCTCGAAGAGCAGCGATTCGAGATCGTCGATGGTGACGTCGACCTCGTAGTAGTCGACGCCCTCCTGGTCGCCGGCGCCACTCCCCCGGCCGGCGCCGCCCTGGGGCTGCGGGATCTGGCCGATGACGTCGCCCACCTTCGAGTTGCCCGAGCCCTGCCCGGCGTGGGTCCGCCGGGATTCGTCGAAGCGGAACCGGGGCATCTCCAGCGTCCGAATCGGCACCTTCAGCACGCGTCGGCCGTCGGATGCGACGATCGACTGCTCGGCTACCAGGTCAGGAAGATTGGCCTTGATCGCCTCTTTGATCTTCTCCTGATGCCGGGCCTGGTCGATGGGTCCTTTGCGATGGAGCGACCAGTCCTGCCGTGAGAGCGAGAACGTCGGTGCCATGGCGACCTCTCTGTCCGTCGCAGATTGCTCAGCGATTCAGCAGTGTGCCGACGTAGCGCAGCAGCTCATTGGCGCAGACCGTGCAGTACCCGTGCTGGGCAACCAGCCGGTCGACGACGTCGTTGATCCGCTTGAGCTGCTCGGCATCCGGCGTCTTCGACGACGTCGTGATCTTGACGATGTCCTTCAGGTCGGCGAACAGCTTCCGCTCGATGGCCTCCCGGAGGCGGTCGTGCGACGTGTACGAAAACTTCTGGCCCTTGCGCGCCAGCGATGAGAGCCTGATGAGGATCTCCTCGCGGAACGCCCGCTTGGCGTTCTCGGTCACGCCGATCTGCTCCTCGATGGAGCGCATCAGCTTCTCGTCGGGGTCGGCGTAGTCGTCCGTGATCGGGTCCTTGATCCGCTGCTTGCTGCAGAACGCCTCGACGTTGTCGAGGTAGTTGTTCAGCAGGGTGTGCGCCGACTCCTCGAAGGAGTAGACGAACGCCTTCTGGACCTCGCGCTTGGCGAGCTCGTCATACTCCTTGCGGGCCTCGGCGATGAGATTCAAGAGCCGCTCGCGCTCTTCTCGGTTGATCGACGTATGCATCTCGAAGCCATCCTTGAGGGCCCGGAGCGCGTCGATGGGATTGATGCAGCAGATGTCGTCCTTGGCGAGCGCGCTGGAGAGGCGGTTGATGACGTACCGGGGCGAGATGCCGTCCATGCCCTCCCGCACGGTCTCTTCGTGCAGCTCCTTCACGTCCCGGCTGGTGAAGCCCTCGACGTCCTCGCCGTCGTACAGCTTCAGCTTCTTCATCAGGCTCATGCCGGCCTTCTTGGAGGGCTCCAGGCGAGAGAGCACGGCGAAGATCGAGGCGACGTGGAGGGTGTGCGGGGCGATGTGGATGTCGCTCAGCGTGCTCTGGCGGAGCAGCTTCTCGTAGATCCGGACCTCGTCGGACACCCGCAGGTTGTACGGAACGCGGATGACGATGATCCGGTCCTGGAGCGCCTCCGCCTTCTTGTTGCCGGCGAAGGCGGTGTACTCGTTTTCGTTGGTATGCGAGACGATGACCTCGTCGGCGTAGATCATCGCGAAGCGGCTCGTCTTGATCGACTGCTCCTGCGAGAGGGTCAGCAGGCCGTAGAGGAACTTCTCATCGGCCTTGAGCATCTCGACGAACTCCATCATGCCGCGATTGGCGATGTTGAGCTCGCCGTCGAAGCGATAGGCACGGGGGTCGGACTCGACGCCGTACTCGCCAATCGTCGACAGGTCGATGGAGCCGGTCAGCTCGGTGATGTCCTGGGATTTTGGATCCGATGGCGTGAAGGTGCCGATGCCGATACGGTGCTTCTCCGAGAAGGCGATCCGCTGGACCGGGACGTCCTCCATGCGGCCGCCGTATTCGTGCTCGAGCCGGAAGCGGCACTGCGGGCAAAGGTCGCCCTCGATGTAGATGCCGTACTCGCGCTCGACGTCCCGCCGGAGCTCGTCGGGAATCAGGTGGAGGGGCTCCTCATGCATCGGGCAGCCGGCAATGGCGTACACGCCGCCGTCGTCGGCCCGGGTGTAGGCCTCCAGCCCGCGCTTGAGCATGGTCACGATGGTCGACTTGCCGCCGCCGACAGGGCCCATGAAGAGGAGAATCCGCTTGCGCACCTCGAGGCGTTTGGCCGCCGAGTGGAAGTACTCGACGAGCTGCTGGAGGCTTTTCTCGATGCCGAAGATCTCGTCGGAGAAGAACTTGTACCGCTTTTCGTCGCCCCGTCCCTTCTCGACGCCCGCCGCGATGATCATCTCGAACATGCGCGCGTGCGAGAGACGCGCCAGATGGGGCTGGCGCGTGACGAGGTCGAAGTACTGGGCGAACGTGCCCTGCCAGTTGAGCTTCTGCTGCTGCGCTCGATACTCTTCCAGACGCTCCGCCAGTTGCATGAGTTGCCGTCCTTTCGCCTGCTGTCGCCGAAAAACAAACGCGGCCACGACCTGCTGGATCACTCGCCGTCACGTCCTGCGATCTGCGCATCGCCCAGCACTGGGCGGCACCGGTAGGACTGCCTGGCAACCTTGGCAGGGAATAGCCGCGCTATCGACCGGATGACCGGGTTAGCCCATTCTATGGTCGGAGAGCCGGCAGATCAATAGGTCAGAAGTACTACAAGATTACGATCATTGTGTTGATCATTCGCTTGTATACAGGCAGGCCCGACGCCGACCAGTTGTTGAGCGGCGTGAGTATACCATACATAATATGTGCCGTAAAGAGAGGAGATATTTAACAGTTGAAGGGGAAAAGGGGTCATGCGTCATACGTCATGCGCGATGCGTGGTTCAAGGGGAAAACAAAAAGGGCACGCGCAAGCGTGCCCTGGTGTCGGAGAAGCACGTTCCCCGGTGAAGACGAGAGCGAAAGAAAGGAGCAACGGCAGCGTGAGCGCCGATGCGCCGAGTACAGCGATTGGCGTAATACAGGTCAAGCCCTCGGCCGTTAGGACGGGTTAGCTGCACCCGTTACCGGGCTTCCACCTCCCGCCTATCAAGCAGGTAGTCTTCCTGCGGCCTTACCTTCTCCTC
>JACQGW010000275.1 GCA_016199325.1 Chloroflexota bacterium | reverse complement strand
GTTCAGGCCGTCGTAGGCGTAGTCCACCACCCGCTCGGCCGCCGAGTCGCCTTTGGCACGCGTGACCCGCTTGAGGTTGTCGCCCTCATCGTACTGATACTCGGTGGTGATGGCCGTGCTCGGCGTGATGGCCGGGTCGGTCCAGGCCTCGGGGAACTGGACGACGTACTGGAGGCTGTCCCGCTCGTCGTAGCCGTACCTCGTGACCTGGCCGTTGGCGTCGATGACGACCTCACGGTTGCCGACGACGTCGTACCGGTATTCGGTCACGAGCTGGGCTCCCCCCGCGCTTGGCGGCGGCGTCCTGGCGAACCGCACCCGGTCCTCGCCGTCGTAGCTCCACTGCCAGGTGTGCTCCGCCGGCACGCCGCCTGGGGCGTATCCCATCGGATCGACCATGCTCGTGCGGCGGCCTACCGCGTCGTAGCCGTAGGTCGTCTGGTTGCCCAGCGGGTCGGTCGTCGTCAGGAGCACTCCGGCCGTCACGCCGCTCGTGCCGTAGGCGAAGCTCGTCGCGTAGCTGTAGTCGGGCGTGGGGCCGGCGGTGCCTCTGGGGGGAATGGCGCGGGTGACCAGGCCAGGGTTGGCCGCGTCGCCGTACTCGAACGTCGTCGTCAGGACCGTCGGCGTGCCCAGGTCGGGGTCCGTCGCCTGGCGCACCGCCGAGAGGAGCGTCGTCTGCGCCGCATCGTAGACCAGGTCGGTCGCGTACCGGAGGTCGATGCTCCCGCTCAGGTTCGTGGCGCAGTCTACGGCCGCGCCGCTGCTCACTCCGAGTGGCGGGACCGTCTGGATGAGGTTGTTCTTGGCGTCGTACTGGAACAGGGTGACCGGCCGGTTGGCGCCGGGGCTCGGCGGGGGATCGATCCGCCGGGTCAGGTTGCCCCGGCTGCCGGGAAGGGTGGCGCCTGCATAGTCCACGTCGTAGCAGAAGTTGGTCGTGTTGCCGCGGGCATCGGTCACGGCGCTGAGATTCGAGCCGGCGTCGTAGGCGTAGACCGTGGTCGTGTCCTCGAGGCCACCGGCCACGGGCCTCCAGATGGTGCTGATGAGCCGTCCCTGGCCGTCGTAGGTGTCTTCGCTTTTCGGCAGCCACGTCGGATCCAGCGAGGTCGCGGGATAGGTGACGACGGTCGTCGTGGGGTTGAGGGTGTAGGTGAAGGTCGTCTGCTGGCCGGTCAGGATTCCCCGTGCGTCCTTCTGGGTGGCGACGCGGCCCTGGGCGTCGTAGGTGTTCGTCAGGGCGACGCGGCCGTTGGCGTCGGTGATGGTGGTCAGCCGGTGGCTGGTGCCGTCGTAGCCGAAGGTCGTTACCTTGCCTTCGCGGTCGGTGACCTTCCAGAGACGGCCATTCGTATCGTAGGTGTACTTACCGTCCGCGGCGGGCTCATCCAGTCGCTCACACTGGCCAGGCGCCCCGTCGCCTGGTCGTACGTCAGCGTCAGCACGCCGCGGCCGGCCGGGTCGCCGATGGCCGTCAGTTGCCCGGCCGCGTTGTAGCTCAGCGCCGACTGATTCCCATAGCGGTCGGCGAGCGCCATCAGCTTGCCGTCGCTCCGGAGGGTCCAGGTGCTCTGGTCGGGATGGGTCGCGGTGTAGGTCCCGTCGGCGTTCTCGACCAGCGTGGTGAGGACGCCGGGCCGGGGGGTGTAGCTGCCGTCGGCATTGTGGGTGTAGCGGTCGCTCCGCCCCTGCGGGCCCGTCAGGATCAGGTCCCCCGTCCCGTCGCCGGCGCTCGTCAGCCGAACGTGATAACTGTGGGTCCAGCCGGGGCCCAGCGGCCCCTCACGCGTCTCGTCGCTGTAGTAGCTCCGGGCGAACGTCGGACTGGGTCCCCGCCCGGCGATGGCGAGGTCCACCCGGCCGTAGGCGAAGGCACCCGTCAGCGTATGCACGGGGTCACCCCGCTCGGCGCCGAACAGGGGGGGCCGATGGTGCTCGGCGCCGGGCGGCGCCTGCCCCACCGGGACCGCGCGCGCGGCCAGCGTGTGATAGTCGCCTGCCGCGATCTTGTTCGCACCGAGGAGGTACTCGCTGCCGGTGGGTCCCCGCACCTGGACCGGCCTGAGCTGATTGATCGTGCTGCCGTTGCCGAGCTGTCCCGCGCCCCCGGCGCCCCAGGCCCAGAGGGTGCCGTCGTCCTTCAGGGCCAGGTTGTGCTCGTAGCCGGCGGCGATGGCGACGATGCCGGTGAGGAAGTCCGTGCCGGCGGGGCCCAGGACCTGGACCGGGAACGGGCGCGTCGTCGTGCTGCCATCGCCGAGCTGCCCGGCGTTGTTGCCGCCCCAGGCCCAGACGGTCCCGTCATTCTTGAGCGCCAGGCTGTGCTGCCAGCCTCCCCCCACGGCCTGCACGTCGGTCAGCCCCTGGACCTGGACGGGCACGTTCCGATTGGTCGTGGTGCCGTCGCCCAGTTGATAGTCGCCGTTCTGGCCCCATGCCCAGGCCGTCCCGTTACTCAGGACCGCCAGGCCGTGCCACTCGCCGACCCCGATGGACACCGTCCCGGTCAGCCCCTGGACCTGGACGGGGGTGTGGCGATCGGTGAACGTGCCGTCGCCCAGACGGCCATCGACATTGCGGCCCCAGGCCCAGACAGTGCCGTCCGTCTTCAGGGCCAGGCTGAAGGCGGCGTCCCCCGCCACCGCGGCCACGCCCGTCAGGAAGCCGGCGCCTCCGGGGCCGAGCACCTGCACCGGCACAGTGCTGGACTGCATGCTGTCATCACCCAACTGGCCCCAGCCGTTGTCCCCCCAGGCCCAGACGGTGGTATCCCGCTTCACCGCCAGGCTGTGGGTCCAGGCGCCTGCGATGGCAACGACGTCGCGGAGGTACCCCTGGCCGTCGGCGCTTCTGACCTGGACCGGCAGATTCCGATTGAACGTCGTGCCGTCGCCGAGTTCGCCATGGGTGTTGCTGCCCCAGGCCCAGAGGGTCCCGTCGTCCTTGAGGGCCAGACTGTGGACGGCGCCGGCCGCGACGGTGGTCACCGCTTCCAGGAGGGCCTGGCCGTCTGGGCTCTTGACCTCGACGGGGATGGCCGAGGAGCCGCCCCCGCCGTTGCCAAGCTGGCCGTCCGCGTTCAGGCCCCAGGCCCACGCTCGCCCCTGCCCGGCTGGAAGCGCATGCGCGACACCACTGGGCAACGCCACCAGCGCCAGCAGGCTCGCCGGGACGGCTGTCAGGAGAAGTCCAACGGCCGCGGTCGCCTGGCGGGCGACGAGCGACCCAGCCAGCCGCGAGGGGGCCGTTGCGAACTGCCCGGTGCCGGCACTTGGGGTGAGGAGCAGCCAGATGGTCAGCCAGAAGCTCAGCAGCGAGCTGGCCCACGCCCAGGCTCGTGCGCGGTATCGCCTCATGTCACCCTCCCCTCGTCGGCGCCGGCAGGGAAAAGGCCCCGATGAGCTTGGCCGCCCGGTCGAAGCCCGACCACACGGAATAGGCCACGTTGCCGACCGACGATGCCCCCGCCGACCAGGCGAGACTGGCGATGGGTCTCGCGGAGACATCGGCGGCTCCATCGCCGACGGGCAACGCGCCGTCCACCCAGACGCGAGAGGCCAGCCCCTCAACAACCTTGACCGGAAAGCCATGCAGGTCGCGGACGACGCGCCCACCGCCGCTGAGGCTTGGCGTCGGCGTGGTCAGCTTCAGCAGATCGTCCACCCAGTCCCCCGCGCTTGGCCGCAGACGAAGGCTCGCGGGATACCGCAGTCCCAGGCTCGTTTCGACGTCAAGGAGCCGGCCCTGGTCCGTGTACTGATACGTCGCCATCGGTGCATCTTCGCTTTCCCGGTCAGCCACCGGGTAGACGATCGATCGCAGCAAGCCCGCATCGTCATAGGCGTAGCGCACGGCGTACGCCCGGTCGTCCACGAACCGCAGCCGCCAGGTCAGCCGACCCTGAGCATCGTACCCGTAGCGGCTGAACCCCGCCGTATCCCACTCCTCCGTCAATCGCGGACGACGCCGCCGTGCTCCTGGACCGCCGTTCGCCTTTGGCAGCGGCGAGAGCACCAGCTCGGGATACCCGGCGGTGTACTCGTCGTACAGTTGCACGGCGCGGGCGGCCCGCTCCGGCACGGCCGCCTCATACTGCTCGACCCACCCGCGCAGGTCCAGCGGATCGGTCACGCGGATGAGGCGCGTGCCCGGTACGATGGGACCCCCGGTGAACTCCGGCAGCGGCCCGTTCTCCGCGATGCGCCACAGGTCGGCAATAGCCTCTCGGAGCTGCGTGAAGTGCCGAGCCCGTATCGGCGTCTGCCCCGCCCGGAACGTCCGGTCCTCCGCCGAACTCCCCTCCCAGGTCACCGGCTCCAGTCCGGCCGCCACCCGCAGCGTATCCACCGCCGCCCGCAGCTCGACCACATCGGAGAGCGAGATGGGCGTCTTGCCCGCCACAATCGGTCGATACCACCGACCTGCCACCGGACGTCCCGGATCATGAGCAAGGATGAGGGTTTGCATCGACGGACCTCCACGTGGGGTTTCTGGTTTCTGGTTGGAGAGCGAGCCCCCGAACCAGAAACCAGAAACGAGAAACCAGAAACCCCGTCAGGGCGCGTAATACGACCCGTTGGCGTCGGCGATGACCCGGGCGCCGATCTTGAGGGCGCCGGTGCCCAGGTGGAGGGCGGTTTCGGGCGTGGCGATGCCGATGCCCACGTTGCCGCTCTTGTCCACCACCGCCAGCACCGCGCCGGCTCCGTCCCGCCACCGGGTCAGGTCCGCCGTCTGCCCCACCGCCCCTTTCACCACCAGCCCCACCGTGGTGCTCCCCTGCGCTTCCACCTGAAGCTGCCCCTCCGGCTCGTTCGTCTGCCCGATGGTCACCCGATGGTTCGGGTTGATGGTCATCGCCAACCCATCGGCATCCGTCCGGTGGCCGGCGTACATGCCCGTGTAGAAGGCCATCGAGCCGGTGTCCCCGGTCGGCGCCGCGGCGTAGCCGAAGGCGTCGGTCGCCAGCACCAGCCGCCCGACGGGTGCCGTTGCTCCGGTGTCGGCGCTGTAGGCGCTGACGATCCGGTCCCACGTCCGCGGCCAGCTCCCCGGCGCCAGCGGCCCGCTGCCACCGCCCGCGGCCACCGAGGGTTTGCCGTACGCCGACGCCAGCCCGCTGGAGCCGTACCCGCCGGGGCTGGCCCAGACGGCGATGCCGCTCCGCGCGTCGTATCCCGCCTGGGTGTCCACGTCCTGGGTGTCCACGAAGATGCCCGCCGGGTAGGTGTTGTCGGGCGGCACCAGCCAGAGGCCGGTCGCGGACGAGACGTTGGTGCTCGCCCGCAGGTGGAGCCGGCCCGTCATGGTCGTGTAGTACGCATCCAGGTACTGCCCGCCCTGGTTGTAGGCGCGGAAGCTCCCGACGGCGACGCCGCCGGAGTTGGCGTAGGCGGCGGCCAGGATGGGCGAGCCGGCGGAGCTCTGCCACTCGGTCATCGGCGCCCACTGGGAGGCGGCGGCCTGGACGACGATCCCCTTGGTCCCCGGGGCGCTGACCTGGACCTGGAACTGGGGGCCGAGGGTGGTGGTGCCGATGGCGGCCTTGCCGGTGACGGTGAGGTTGCCGTCGACGTTGAGGTCGGCGGCGAAGGCGGGCCTGGCCGTCGCCGGAGCCGGCCTGGCCCGCCCCGGCCAGGCCGGCTCCGGCGACGGCCAGCCCGAGCGATTTGAGGAACTGGCGGTGGGTCAATCGGGCCCTGGCAAGCTTCGCCATAGTCGTTTCCTCCGGGAATCTTCGGCAGGTTCGGATGTCCAATGACCGGGCGCTCAAGCGCCAACTACGAACCCTTGAGCCACGCCGGACCGTTCGCCGACTGGCGCATCCGGCAAGTCACTCGCAGAGCGGGATCCCCGTCCGTCATGCTGAGCCGCAGCGAAGCATCTCCCAGGCGCGAACGGACGACGTTCGGGAGATGCTTCGCTACGGCTCAGCATGACGAGGAGGGGATCCCGACCTGCCGCGGACCTGCCGACTCCACCCATTCGAGATCAACGGACAGCGGTCGTTCTGGTCAGGATGATGCCGCTACCGCACCCCCCTGGCCCCCGACTCCCGCCCCGTGCCGTCGTCCGGATGTCCCGGTACCCCAGGAATCGCACTCCCCTGGCCCCCGACCCCAGACCCCAGGCCCCCGACCCC
>JACQGW010000276.1 GCA_016199325.1 Chloroflexota bacterium | reverse complement strand
GGTCGGGGTAGCGGACGCGCGATTGCAGAAAACGGATCCCGTCACCCAGAGCCGCAGCGAAGGGTCTCCTCGTGGTCGGCCAGGAGATGCTTCGCTGCGGCCCAGCATGACAACGCAGGGCTGCCCGTCGTGTTTCTGCAATCCTTCGTACACTACCCTCCATGTGCTACAATTGCTGAGGCAGGTGGAGGGGGAGGCGTTGGCACACGCTTCTGAAAAGACGGTGCTCGTGGTGGACGACGAGGAGGACATCCGCTATCTGATCGCGTTGATCCTGGAGAGCGAGGGCTACCGGGTCGAGACGGCGATGGACGGGCGCGCCGCGCTCACGGCGATCGAGCGACGCATGCCCGACCTGATCGTGCTCGACATGAAGATGCCCATCATGAATGGCTGGGAGTTTGCCCGAGAGTTTCGGGCCAGGCATAACGGCCAGGTGCCGATCCTGGTGCTGACGGCTGCCGATGATGCCCGCAAGCGGGCCGAGGAGATCGGCGCTGCCGGCTGGCTCGGCAAGCCCTTCGAGCTGGACGCGCTGGTGCGGGCCATCGGCCGGTATGTGCGGTGATCAGCACCAACCCTCCGTGAACGATCGCGATCTCTTTTTCGCCAATCTCTCCTGGCCCCGGGTCGCCGATCTGCTCCGTTCGGCGCGGCCGACGGTCCTGCTCCTGCCGGTCGGTACGGTCGAGCCGCACGGGCCCCACGCTCCGCTCAGCACCGACGTCCTGATCTCGCTCGGCATCTGCCGGCGCGTCGCGCGCCGGCTCCAGACCGACCCGGCGATGGGCGCGCTAATCTTGCCGCCCATCGGCTATGGCGTTACCCGCTACGGTGCCGGCTTCCCCGGCGCCATCCATATCGCCGAAGAGACCCTCCAGGCTCTGGTCGTCGACGTCTGCGCGTCGCTGATCCGGCAGGGTTTCCCGTACGTCATGGTCGTGAACAACCACTTCGAGCCGGAGCAGGTCCAGACCCTCCACCGCAGCCTCGACGCCGTCCAGGCCCGGACCGGCGCCGCCGTCGGCTACCTCGACCTGACCCGCCGCGAGCGCGCCGCCGTCCTCACCGAGGAGTTCCGCCGGGCCGAATGTCACGCCGGCCGCTACGAGACCTCCCTCGTCATCGCCGACGAGCCCGATCTCGTCGACGCGACGATCCTGCCGTCCCTGCCGGCCGTGCCCATCGACCTTGCCAAGGCCATCGGCCGGGGGCATCGGGACTTCCTGGAGATGGGCCTGACTCAGGCCTACAACGGCGCGCCGGCCGAAGCGACCGCCGCCGAGGGGGAGTCCACCTACGCCGTCCTCGCCGACCTGCTCATGGCCCTCATGCGCGACCTCGTCCAGGGCACCGGCGGCCGCGACCGACCGCGCGCGGCGCCACCGTCCGAAAAGGACGCCGAGCGCGCTCCGAAGCGCAGGGGCTCGTGTCCGGCCGGGCCTATTGATACCAGATCCGGTTGATTGACCTGTCCACCCCCTGTCATGCTGAGCCGCAGCGAAGCATCACCCCGGGTAGCGTCCGGGGAGATGCTTCGCTGCGGCTCAGCATGACAAACGAAGGCTCGATCGGCCTGCATTGTTGACCGGATGCACCGATCAATCCGCTCCCCGAATCCGCCGGCAATCCGGCGCGGGGAGGGAGGCGGGCTTGCCCTCTGTCCGGGCGCGCGGTACAATCGCGCCAACCAGGAGGTGCACTGATGGTTCTTGTCCGTGACGAATGGAAGACCCGCATCGACGCCGCTGTCGACGACCTGCGCGAGCTGCTGGTGGCCACGAGCCACGCCATTCATGCCGACCCCGAGATCCTGTTCGGGGAGCAACGGGCCGCAGCCCGTCTGGCCGACGCGCTGGAGCGGGGCGGGCTGGCGGTCGAGCGTGGCGTCGGCGGCCTGCCGACGGCCTTCCGCGCCGAGCTGCGCGGCCGGCGGGCGGGGCCGACCGTTGCCGTCCTGGCCGAGTACGACGCCCTGCCGGGGCTCGGCCACGCCTGCGGCCACAACATCATCGCCGCCAGCGCCCTGGGCGCCGGGCTGGCGCTGGCCCGGGGAGGCACCGACTTCGGCGGGCGCGTCCTCGTCGTCGGCACCCCTGCCGAAGAGGGGGGCGGCGGCAAGATCATCCTCGCCGAGGCCGGCGTCTTCGACGACGTGGACGCGGCCATCATGATGCACCCCTCCCGAAAGAACATCGTCTTCCGCGGCTCGCTCGCCAGCAGCCGTATCGACGTGACCTTCCACGGCAGGGCCGCGCACGCCGCCGCCTATCCGGAGCAGGGGATCAACGCCCTGGAAGCCGTCATCCACACGTTTGTCGCCATCAACGGCTGGCGACTCCACATGCGGGCCGACGCCCGCGTCCACGGCATCATCACGCACGGCGGCGACGCCGTGAACATCATTCCGGCACGGGCGGCGGCGAAGTTCAGCGTGCGCGCGCTGGACCGCCGCTACCAGCGGCGGCTCGTCGCCATGCTGCGGCAATCCGCCGAAGGCGCTACTCAGACAACGGGCGCGCGCCTGGAATGGCAGGAGACCCTCGGCTACGACAACATGATCTCGAACCCGACGATTGCCCAGATCTGCCGCCGGAACATGGAGGCGCTGGGGCTGGAGGTCGTCGAGCCGGCGCCCGACGAGGGCATGGGATCGACCGATATGGGCGACATCAGCCAGATCATACCCGCCATCCATGCCTACTTCGCCATCGGCCCGGCAACGCTCGTCGGCCACACACCTGAGATGGCCGCGGCCGCCATCTCCGAGGCCGGCGATGCCGCCGTCGTCGACGGCGCCAAGGCGCTGGCGATGACCGCAGCCGACCTCCTGGCTGAGCCGGCGCTGCTCGAACAGGCGCAGACCGACTTCCGGGCGCTGCAGGAGCAGGGCAGAGTGGCCGGCCGGGACGCCTGGCGCGCCAACCGCCAGCTCTACGGCAGCGGCGGGCAGTGACGATCGTCAACGGTGTCCGAAGCGGGAGCTAATCCGGAGGTCACGCTCAGGGCATGCCAAGCCAGTACGGCGCTGACGCTGGGAGGTAGACGCGGAAGATCCTCTGCTGCGAACTCCAGCGTGGGCGGTTCCCGAACCGCCCCTACGACAGCCATCCAACATTGACGGTGGACGGACCAGGCGATACCATGCGAGTGTCGCGCACGCACACCGGGCGGACGTTGGGGCGGTTC
>JACQGW010000018.1 GCA_016199325.1 Chloroflexota bacterium | reverse complement strand
CTCCCCTTCCCGCTCGGGGGGAAAGGGCCCGGGGGTGAGGACGAGTCCCCCGTCTCCCCTCTCCCGCTCGGGGGGAGAGGGGCCGGGGGTGAGGGCCCGCCCCCACGTTCACGCCAGCAGCCTGGCGACGCGCGCCGACCAGCGCAGCTCGAACGCGTCGAAGTGGAGCTCGTAGGTGGCGTCGGCGGTCTGGACGAGCCAGTCGTACTCGTCCTCCTCCATCCGCTCCAGCAGGACCTCCGTCACCGGGACTACCTCGCCGCGCAGAACGAGGGACAGCGGCCGGCAGCGGCCGTCGACCGTGAAGTAAGCGGTGACGGCAACCGGCGCGAACGCCGCCTCCGGCGTCGCCTCGGAGCCATCCCTGACCATCGGCTGCCCTCCAGACGGGTGCGTGACGCGCAAGACCAACTGGCGTCACGTCTCGCGCAACACGTGTGACGTGGCACGGCACGTGCGCTGCCGCGGATGTAGCGGGCCTTATGGACTCTTCCGAATCGATCGGGTATGCCCGTCGTAGGGGCGGCCCTGAGTGGCCGCCTTTGGCGACGCACATACCAGATCATTGTTGAAAGACTTCATCCGGCCCGCGAGAATGGCGGCGCCGCCCGAGCTTGCTCCTTGCATCATGCCACAACTGGTGTCGGCCCGCCACCAGGAGCCACCGTGAGCTACGTCATCGAACCCCCCGTCTTCGCCGACCGAGTCGACGCCGGCCGTCAGCTCGCCGAACGGCTGATCGAGCTGCCGGACCGGGAGTGGGCCGTCGTGGCTATCAGCCGCGATGGCCTGCCCGTCGCCGTCGCCGTCGCCGCTGCCCTCGGCACGCAGCTCGACCTGCAACTGGTGGCGCCGCTGCCGGCGCCCGCCGACCCCGAGCACCACTTCGGTGCCGTCGCGCTCGACGGCACCCTCGTCTTCAACGAGGCCGTTGCCGCCCGGCTGGGGCTGAGCCGCCGGCAGGTCGAGGAGATCGTGGAGCGGGCCCGCGCCGCCGCCCGCCGCGCCGACCTTCGGCTCCACGGAGGTCGCGCCCACCCGTCTGCTGAGGGCCGCGCCGTTCTCCTCGTCGACGACGGGACGTCGGCCGGCTTCGCGCTGCTCGCGGGCGTACGATCGCTCCGCCAACAGGGCGTCCGCCGACTGGTTGTGGCCCTTCCGGTCGTGGCGGCGGCGACCCTGGAGCAGGTCGCGCCCGACGTCGACGACTCCGTCGCCGTCGTTATCCACGAGTCGCCCCACTTCGTCCCAACGGCATACTATCGTGTGTGGACCCCGGTCGAGGACGCCGAGGCTGCGGCACTGCTTCGCGCGGTATAGGCCGGGCCGCGGCGCCCATGAACCCTGGCTCCAGGATCGAGGGTTCGTTGCATGACCACCTCGATTTGTTCCGGCTCACGACGACCGCTCAGGGGAAGACCAGCCCGCGCGCTCCGGCATGCTGCTTGCGAAGACGGAAGTCAGGCGGCGCCTGGGGCGCCGCCCGATGATCTTTGCCGTTTGTTGGAGGCAGGAATCGTGCGCTCGCGGTGGCACCGTCTCGCCGCCTGGATACTCTCCCTCGCGCTCGTCGTCGCCGTCGCCGGCATTCCGCCGGTCCAGGCCGATGGTGGTGGCGGCTTCAGCTCTCCCCCCGGCGGCGCCGGTCGGAGGATTGTCACGTTCGATCGCTCGTACGCCGTTGGCCAGATCGCCTGGCGATCGGCTATCTCGACGGCGGGCGCCAGCGTTATTAAAGCGCTGCCGATCGTCAACGGCATGGTCGTCACAGTGCCGAGCGCCGAGGCCGAGCGGGCGATTCGCCGACTGCCCGGCGTCGCCGCCGTCCGGCCCGACGTCGCCATTCGCATCCCGAGCGTCGGCGCGGCGGTGGCAGCCATCCAACAGGTTGGGGACTTCGTCCCGGCGGGGGTCAGCCGGATCGGCGCCACGGAGGTCTGGGCGACGACGCGCGGCGACGGCGTCCGGGTGGCGATCCTGGACACCGGCGTGGACCGCAGCCACCCGGACCTGGCGGACAACGTGCGCGGGGGCTACCTGGCCATTCGTACGGGACCATATGCGGGTCTGGGCGCCGACGCCTGGGACGACGACAACGGCCACGGGACCCTGGTCGCCGGCGTCGTCGCCGCCGCCGACAACGGGTTCGGCATCGCCGGCGTGGCGCCGGGGGCCGAGATCTACGCGGTCAAGGTGATGGATTCGATCGGCATTGGCTTCATCTCGGACATCATCGACGGCATCGCCTGGGCCATCGACAACCAGATGCAGGTCGTCAACATGTCCTTCGGCGTGGGCGTAGACATCCCCGAGCTTCAGGAGGCGATGCTGGCGGCCTACACGGCCGGCATCACCCTGGTGGCTGCCGCCGGCAACACCGGGCCGGACAACGCGCTGCTGGACTTCCCGGGCCAGTACCTGGAGACCATCGCCGTCGGCGCCGTGGACGCAGGCGATCACGTTGCTCGGTTCAGCGCGCGCGGCGAGAAGCTGGAGATGGTAGCGCCCGGCGTGGACGTCGTCAGCACGGCGCTGGGCGGTGGGTATGCTCTTGCCAGCGGCACCTCGCTGGCGGCGCCGCACGTGGCCGGTGCGGCCGCTCTCCTGCTGGGCGCCCGCGGCCCGCTCTCGCCGAACGCCGTGAAGACCATCCTGGTGTTGACCGTGGAAGACATCGCCGAAGAGCCGTTCGGCATGGGCTGGGGTCTCGTCAACGCCCGGGCGGTAGTACCGTGACGAACCGCAGACAGTACGAAAGACCGATAGACACGGCGGGTGTGCCGTGCTATCGTAGTGGTATGGCGCCGATGGTCGGAGATGCCGAGCACGGTCGCTTCCTGCGTGACCCGGCTTCGGCACGTGCATCGATGGACGTGGGGTCAGGCGAAGACAAGGGGACAGAGGAGAGCTGGTGATGAAGGGAAGACTGGTTACGCGGGCGGCCATGATCGTCGTGCTCGTGCTGACGCAGGTGTTCGCCGGTCTGGGCACGGCCGGCGCTCAAGCGACGGGCGACTACGCGCCCGGCCGGATCCTGGTCAAGTTCCAGCCCGGCGCGTCCGGCCAGGCGATTGCGGAGGCTCACCGGCGGAACGGTGGCCGGGTCAAGGCGATCATCCCCGGCATCGACGTGCAGGTGGTCGAGGTGCCGGTGGGCCAGGAGGAACGCCGGGCCGCCGCCTACGGCCAGAACCCGAGCGTCGAGTTCGCCGAGGTGGACGGCATCTACCGCGCCGACGCCGATCCGGCCGATCCACTGGTGGCGCAGCAGTGGCAGTACAACAACACCGGCCAGACCGGGGGCACGATCGATGCCGACATCGACGCCTTCGAGGCGTGGGACGTGGTGACCGGAAGCGCCTCGATTGGCATCGCCATCCTCGACACCGGCATCGACCTGGACCACCCGGATCTCGCCGGCAAGGTCGTCCAGAATGCCAACTTCACCGCCAGCGATACGGTCGATGACCGATACGGCCACGGCACCCATGTGGCCGGCACCGCGGCAGCTCTGACCGGCAACGGGATCGGCGTCGCCGGCACCTGCCCGAACTGTGCGCTCTACAACGTCAAAGTCCTCGGCGACGACGGCGGCGGGTACTGGTCCTGGATCGCCGGCGGCATTCGCTGGTCAGCCGACAACGGCGCCCACGTCGTCAGCATGAGCCTGGGCGGCTCGGTGGGATCGAGATCCCTCCAGTTGGCGATCGACTACGCCTGGGGGAAGGGCGCTATCCTGACCTGCGCCGCCGGCAACAGCGGTAGCAAGGTCAAGCACTACCCGGCGGCGTACACGAAGTGCATTGCCGTCGCCGCAACCGATCACAAGGACGCGAAGGCCGGCTTCTCCAACTGGGGGAAGGACTGGGTCGACGTCGCCGCTCCAGGCGTCGCGATCCTCTCGACCGCACCCAACGACCCGAACACCATCTGGGGCGACGGCGTCTCCTACGGGACGATCAGCGGCACTTCGATGGCGACCCCGCACGTCGCCGGCGTCGCGGGTCTGGTCTGGTCGAGCGGCCGGTGCGACACCGCCACCAGCAAGAACACTTGCGTTCGCAGCCGCATCGAGCAGCGCGCCGACCGGATCGCCGGCACCGGCACCTACTGGGCCTACGGGCGGATCAACGCCAACCGTAGCGTCACGCAGTAGGCGCTTCCGGCTCGCCCTGCCGTGAGTCCCACGTGCGTCAACGCGCTGGGATCCACGATAGGGCGAGCTCCGACGCCATGTGGCCCAACGATCGAGCCAGCTTCGGTCCGTGCGGAGGACCACCGTCGGGCCAGCCCCGACGCCGTGCAGCCCAACGATTGAGCCAGCCCCGGTCCGAGCGAAGGACCACCGTCTGTCCTTCCGAGCCGCCGCGAGGAATCTCCCCGGTGGTCGGGAGGCAACTGGGCGCCGCGCGTGGGGCCGCAGGGAGCGTGGGCTTCAGCTTCGCCGGTCGCCTGGACCAGCCGCGCGTGATCCCAGACTGACGAGGAGATTCCTCGCTGCGGCTCGGAAGGACAGGGACGCGCCGGCCCGCCTCCTCGCTCGTGCGATGGGCGTCGTGATGCACCGCGCCCGATTACCTGGATCACATGGCCATGGCGGAAGCGTATGCCTGCGACGGGACAGCGGCGCCAATGCCAGCCACGACCATCCGAACCGCGAGCGTGAGCGAGCCGTTCCCCGGGGCTCGGGCGGGCGCCGCCCTGCGCCCGGGTCCCCCCAGCGCCAGGAGAGCCGAGGGCGGTCCCGATGCCGCGCCGCCTACCGAGGCGACAGACACGCGGTCATCCCTCGCTGGTGCTCGCCGGCCGTTCCCCGGACCCTCGACCCGCCGGCGCCGGGGAACGGCTCACTCACGTTCGCGGCTCGGATGGAGCTTCCGCTGCGGCCTCCGAACGACGTATCTGCGTCTTCCCTCGCGTCTTGGCGACTCCAGTCCTTCGCGGCCGCGCTGGTCCCTGCTACTCCGCCGCCACGAACGCGATCGCGTCGAAGGCGACCGGTGAACGGTAGCCGGGGACGCTCACGAGCGCTCGGGCGGGAAGCACGCCGGTGATGTACCGGCGATACACCTCGTTCATCGCGTCGAAGTCGTTCATGTCCCGCAGATAGGCGGTGATCTTCAGGACGTTGTCGAGCGATGAGCCGGCGGCCTCCAGGATCGCCTTCAAGTTCTCCAGCGCGTTGGCGGTGTGGGCGCGAATGTCGGCGTCCGGCGCCGGCTCCTGCCCCGGTCGCCGACCGCCGACCGAGGCGGTGAAAACGAGATTGCCCCACCGAACCGCCTGGTTGTAGGGCCCCGCGGGCGGCGCCGCCCGATCGGTACGAACAGCGTGCTTCTCCGGCGTTGGCATGGCACCCTCCTGGCTTTGGATGCCGACAGTATACTCCAGTCGGGGTTTGTGGTTTCTGGTTCGAGAGAGGGGCGATGCTCCTCAAACCAGAAACCACAAACCCCAAACCAGAAACCCGTCCTTCCTACTCACCCGTAAAGGCGCGCTGGCCGGGGGCGGCTGCGGCGAAGGGGTCGGGGTGGCGATAGTGGAGGAGGAACTGCTTGAACGCGAGCGCGGCGGCCGAGAGGTGCTTGTCCCGGAGGTGGACGACGCACCAGTGGCGGAGCACGGGGAACCCTTCGACGTCGAGCGCGATCAGGGCACCCGAGGCCAGCTCGTACAGGCACGCTTGCCGCGAGAGCACCGCGATCCCCAGGTCGGCGGCGACGGCCTGCTTGATGGCACCGTTGCGGCTGAGCTCCATCCCGAGCCTGGGGATGAACCCACGCTCGCGCAGCGCGCCTTCCATCGTCGCGCGCGTGCCGGAGCCGGCCTCCCGCACCAGGAACACTTCGCTCTGGAGCTCCTGGAGGGGGATGCGACTCTGGCCGGCGAGGCGATGCTCAGGGGAAGCGATGACGACGAGCTCGTTGGGCATGAACGGCTCGAATGCCAGATCGTGGTCGTCCTCCACGTAGCCGCCCACCGCCAGATCGACCTCGTTGCGGGTGAGCAGATCGTGGGCCGCCGACCAGTTCTCGACCGAGAGGGAGACGTTGATGCTGGGATGGCGGCGGTGGAAGATGCCGAGCGCGCGGGGAACGACGTAGATGCCGACCGTCGTCGTCGCGACCACCTTGAGCGCGCCACGCTGAAGCCCCTTGAGGTCGTCGAGCACCTGCTGCGCTTCGTCCAGCAGCGCGAAGATGCGGGTGCAATAGGTGGAGAGCTCCCGTCCGGCCTCCGTCAGGTAGATGCGGCGGCCGATCTGCTCGAAGAGCTCCTGCCCGACGGATTTCTCGAGCGCCTTGACCTGCATCGAGACGGCCGGCTGACTGAGGATCAGCTCTTCGGCCGCACGACGATAGCTCAGATGTCGTGCGACGGCCTGGAATATGCGCAACTGGTGGAGGTTCATCGGAATGATAAGCGATCGCGATGGATTCCTTCACAAACCTGTATTGGTTATTATACGCAGCCCGTGCTAAGATGTCAATAGTGCATGATTTCACGAACGCATGCATGGAGCGAGAAAGCGAGGAGATGTCAGATGCGTGTCGATGTCGCCACCTTCTGCTTGCCCTTGAACGGCACGGGCGAGCTGTGCTGCGGTCCGATCAGCGTCGACCTGCCTGAGGTAGCTACCGTAGACGATCTCTTCGCCGCCCTTCGCGTCGACGAGCGTGACGTTCAGTTGGTTATCGTCAACGGGGATACCGCCGAAGCTCCCATCGCCTTCCGCATCGGGGATGCCGTCATGCTCACCGGGCACGTCAGCGGCATGTAAGAGCGCCGATACGGGTTCATGGTTTCTGGTTTGTGGTTTCTGGTTCGAGGACCATCGTCCCAACCACAAACCATGAACCAGAAACCACAAGCATCGCCGACGCGGAGCCCGTCCTGTCGCCTCTTGACAAGATCGGGTGGCAGGGCCTACAGTCCCACCGTTCCGGCGTCGCCAGCGATCTGGCCGCGGACAGGAGGGTGGGGTGGAGGAGTCGAGGCGGCGGCTCATCGACGGCTTCGAGGCGACGCGTTCGTATCAGCGGGTGCTCGTCGTCGTCGCTCACCCGGACGACGTCGAATGGGGCATGGCCGGCACCGTCGCCCGCTGGACGGCGAGCGGCAAAGAGGTCGTCTACGTCGTCGTCACGCGCGGCGAAGCCGGCTCTGAAGCCCCGGCGACGACCGTCGCCGAGGTGGGGGCGGCCCGTGAGGCCGAGCAGCGGGCCGCTGCCGCTGTCGTCGGCGTCAAACAGGTCGAATTCCTCGGCTTCCCCGATTCCCAGCTCTACTACGGACCCGACCTCCGCAAGGCGATCGCCCGGACGATTCGCCGCTACCGCCCCGACGTTCTGGTCACCACCAACTTCGAGATGACCTGGGAGGGCGGCGTCCTGAACCAGGCCGATCACCGGCACGTCGGCCTGGCGGTCGTCGACGCGCGGCTCGACGCCTCCCTCCGCGCCGCATTCCCAGAGCTGCTCGCCGAAGGATTGCCGCCCTGGCGCGGCGTCAAGCGCCTCCTCGTCGCCGCCCCGCCGGATCCCGACTGCCTGGTCGACGTCGGCTCGACGATCGAGCTGGCCGTCCAGTCGCTCGCCGAGCACCGGAGCTACCTGGAGGAGCTCGGCCTTGACGCCGACTGGACCGTCCGCGGGCGAGCGAGCGCCATCGGCGAGCGCCACGGCCTCGAATACGCCGAGACGTTCCGCATCTACAGCTTCGACTGACCGTGAGCGGACGAACCGCAGAGGCGCAGAGGACGCGGAGATGAGGGTTTCTGGTTCGTGGTTTCTGGTTTCTGGTTATCCCTTCTCCAACCGGAAACCACAGACCAGAGACCATCAAACCCGCCTCCTGGTCGGCCTGGGCGCGCTGGCGCTGCCGCTGGCCGTCTACCTCCTCACGCTCTGCCCCACCGTTTACAACCTCGACAGCGCCGAGCTGACGACGGGGGCCTTTCGGCTGGGCATCGTCCACGCCACCGGATACCCGACCTATCTGCTGCTGGGCAAGCTCTTCACGTTCCTGCCGTTCGGCGACGTCGGCTACCGCGTGAACCTCATGTCGGCGGTGTTCGGCAGCCTGGCTGCCACACTCGTCTACGCCACGAGCATCAGGCTCGGCTGCCGCCCGCTGGCGGCGCTGGCGGGCGCGCTCGCCTACGCCTTCTCGTACTTCGCCTGGACGTCGGCCGTCGTCGCCGAAGTGTACAGCCTCCACGCATTCTTCGTCGCCCTCGTCGCCTGGCTCCTCCTCCACTGGCAGGCGAGCGGCGATCGCCGCTGGCTCTGGGCCGCCGGGCTGTCGCTTGGCCTGAGCGCCGGCAACCATGCGACGACCGTCCTGCTGATGCCGGCCGTCCTCGCCTTCGCGATCGCCACCGGCCGGCGTAGGATCCTCCGGCTCGGTACGCTCGGGCCGGCGCTCCTGCTGCTCGGCGTGGGGCTTGCCGTCTACGCCTACCTGCCGATCCGCTTCGCGGCCGGCGCAACGCCGAACCTGGCCGGCCACTACGACGCGACCGGCGCGTTCGTCCCGGTCGATCTGACGACCCCGGCAGGCATCTGGTGGATCATCTCCGGCCAGATGTTCCGCCAGTTCCCGTTCGGCTACCCCCTTGCGGAGCTGCCGGCGCAGATCGTCACCTTCGGCCGCTGGCTCTGGGGCAACGAGTTGGGCGCCGGCATCGTCCTCGGGCTGCTCGGGCTGGTGGCGACGCTGCGCGACCCCGACCGGCGCGCCGGCTCGATCTTCCTCGGCCTCGTCTTCGTCGCCAACGCCGTCTTCTTCGTCGACTACCGCGCCGTCGACAAGGACACGATGTTTCTGCCCGTGTACCTCGTCTGGTCGGTCTGGGTAGCCGCGGGCTTCGAGGCGTTCCTGACGAGCGCGGGCACCCGCGCTCCCGCCCGCTGGGTCGCCGTCGCCCTCGTCGCCGCTCTGCCGCTGGCGATGCTGGCCGTCAACTGGAGCCGTGCCGACGTCAGCGGCGACCGGCGCGCGCGCGACTGGGCGGCCGAGTTCGCGCTGGCGGCCGAGCAAGATGCGCTGGTCTTCGGCTACTGGGCGACGATCAGCCCGCTCCAGTACCTCCAGCTCGTCGAGGGCGTCCGCCCCGACCTGGGGCTCTACAACCGGTTCCAGATCGCGCCTGCCGATCTGCGATCGCTCCTCCTGCGAGAAGCCGGCCGCCGCCCCATCTATCTCCTGGAGCCCGACGTCGGCCTGGAGGACGTCTTCCGCTTCGAGTCGGTGCCCCAGGGGTATCGGATCGAAAGACGGGTCCAGGGTTCAAGGTTCAAGGTTCAAGGTTTGGGAGAGCAGGATTGAGACACTCTGAGGACCGGCGCAGGACATGGAGCTTGGCGAGATACGTGGATGGACCGGGGAGGGCAACCACGGGGGATTGCCCCTACGACGGTGGATCGGGGAGGGCAACCACGGGGGGTTGCCCCTACGAAGGTGGATCGTGGAGGGCAACCACGTGGGGTTGCCCTCCCGAGGATGGTTGGCCTCTCCGTAGGGG
>JACQGW010000286.1 GCA_016199325.1 Chloroflexota bacterium | reverse complement strand
GGCCACGTGGGGCCCACCCACCGTCAGGCTGAGCCGCAGCGAGCGCGAGCCGACAGAGGCCACGTGGGGCCCACCCACCGTCATGCTGTGCCGCAGCGAAGCATCTCCCTGTCGCGGGGAGCGCGAGCCGGGGAGATGCTTCGCTGCGGCTCAGCATGACGGAATGGGGGCCGCCAGAATCAGGAGGCGGCTCGCTGCGGCTCGGCATGGCGGCCAACCCCCTCCGTCGTCTCAGCGAAAGCGTGCCATGGATCGGCGAGACCGGCGGTCCCCCGGCAAGCAGGAGTACCCGGCCAGTGACCGCCAGGCACATCAGGGGAAGCCAGAACAGGAAGGTTGCGTGGTGCGCCGCGGTGGCTGCGCCGGCGAGCGCGACGGCCAGGCCCAGCGATCGCCGTCGGCCCGATTCGAGGTAGTCGGCCAGCGCCGGCACGAGCAGCAGAACGCCCAGGGAGCTCACCAGCGTCGGCAGTTGGCCGAAGCTGTGGGCCGTCAGCCCCAGCGAGGGCACCAGCGGCGTCGCCACGGCGGCGTAGCGGCTGGCCCGCTCGCCGACGAACAGCCGGCTGAAGCGATAGACGGCCGGGGGGTAGGCCAGCAAGACGGCCAGGAGCAGGGCACCGAACGCCGCTTCGTGTCCCAGCGGCCAGGACAGGAGCGCCAGCAGTTGGTGCGTCAGCGGGGGATACGAGGCCACGCTGAACCCGCCATACCAGCGCGGCTCCCAGAGGTCGAACCAGGAACGGCGATAGTGATCGGCGAAGAACTCGTGGACGCCGGCGTCGAAGCTGTAGCGGAACTGGGCGGTCACGATGAGCGGTCCGTGGAGACAGAGCGTGAGCCAGACGGCCGCCGTCAGATACGGCGCGGCCCCCCGGAGATCGGCAACCCAGCGGTTGATGATGCCGGCGCCGAACCGCCGGCTCGATTGGGTAGGCAGCGCCGGCAGAGGCTCCGTAGCCACAGGTCTGGAGCGGTCTGCACAGGGATTGACCAAACGACCAACCGGCATTCTTGGCGTCTTTCCTGGCGATCTTGGCGCCCTGGCGGCTCGCCCTCTCTTGGGGCGGCTCTACAGCCCCGGCCGAGCTCGGCTCCGGCTCGACGCCGACTGCCCGATACCCGACGATTCAGGGCGCCCACGAAAGAGACGAGCGTAGGTCCAGGCGACACCGCTCGGCGGCAGGGCTCGCATCGCCGCATGGTTCTGCGCCGCCATGGCCCGGCGGCGCGCGGTGTCGTTGAGCAGGCGGGCGAGGGCTGCCGCCAGATCGGCTGCCGAGTTCGGCAGGCAGAACTCGACGGCCAGGTGCTCCTCTTCGACGAGCGCCCGGAAATCCGGCAGACAACTGACGACGGCGGTTCGCCCGTAGGTGCCGGCGTAGTGCAGGACGCTGGACGAGCCGGTCGTCGCCCGGTAGGGGAGGGCGACGACCGTGCAAGACCGGAAGAGATCCGCGATCCCGGTCTGCTCGACGGGGCCCAGCCAGGAGACGCCGGACAGCGGTCCCGCGGACCGGCGGACGGCCGCGACGTAGCCCGGAAACCGCGGATGGTCGGCGCCGGCAACGGTGAGATGGAGCGCGGGCCGCTCCCGGCGCAGCCATCGGAAGGCGTCCAGGAGCACGGGAAGGTTCTTGTGCGGGGCGTAGCTCGCGAACATCAGAATCCGCGGCTCGGACGGCTCCGGCGCCATCTCCGGCTCGGCGTAGGCGCCAAGCGGCACGTGGACGACGTTGGCGGCGCCATACCGGTGCACGAGCGCGTCCCGGTAGCGGCGCAGCGTGACTGCGACCCAGGCAGCCCCGAGGAGCGCGCGGATGGCAAAGCCGCCGGCGATCCCGGCGACCGGTCCGGCGTGGAATCCGAGGCTGTCCAGGTCGCTGGTATCGGGCAGCTCGTGGAGCGTGACGACGACGTGAAGGCCGGCCAGCGCAGCCAGCCCCGGGAGCGAAAGGCCCGTGGCGGCGGCGGGCCCGCTCGTGCCGAACATCGTCAGCCCGAGGTTGAACCAGGCGGCATCCGGCCGCGCACGCACCAGTCGTGGCAGCAGTGCGAGGATCGATCGCGGGTCGCCGCGCGTCCAGGCGCGCTCGATCCGCAGGCGGCCGTCGTCAAAGCCCGCGATACCGCCGACTCGATCGGCGAGCACATCCACCCGGCCCGCGGCGCCGCTCGCCAGGAGGTGGCGCACGACGTGGAACCCGTACTCGCCAACCCCCTGCTTGCCGGGCGGAAACGGTGAGACGACTGACACGTTCATCGCCAGCGTACAGCGGCTGCCAGAGCGAGGCCGAACAGGAGCGTGACCGTCCAGGAGAGGACGGTGATGTCCGTCGCCCCGATGGCAACCGGCAGGCCGCGGTCGAGCTGCCGCAGGTGCCGAAGCCAGGGCAGCAGTCCGAAGCCGACGGCCAGCGCAAACAGCGCCCCGCCGCCGCCCAGAGCGATGGGCCATCGGAGTCTTCGGCCGGCCCGCCCCGGCGGAGACCGGCGAAAGCCGCCTAGCCGCGCCACTCTCTGCTCCGCCGCGCCAGCTCGTCCATCACTCGACGGCCATGATCGGCGAAATGGCCACGGCACTCGCGCGGCGAGAAGGCCGTGCTGCCGCCTTCCCGCGTGGCGCGGGCAGTGAGCCGGCGAATCTTCCGCTGCTGTTCCCAGCGCTCCAGACGGTCGCCGACCGGACCGGCCAGGACGCGCTCGACCAGCGCCCTCATTCCGGCCGTCCGTCCGTCTGTGGGGTCGGTGCCGGAATACGGCTGGGCGTTCGGAAGGTAGTCGGCAAGCCAGGGATTGGCGTCCCAGAGCCGGCGGTAGACGGCGGAACCGTGCAGCGGCACCATCTGGACGAGCTCATGCGCCGTGTAGCAGTTGCGGTCGGCGAGCTCGAGGCGGTCCGTCGTCACCAGGTAGTTCGGGCAGAGCCCGAAGCCGAGCGGAACGGCGAACCGGGCGATCAGGACGACGAGGCCGCGGCAGAGCCAGAGCCGTTCCGGCGCTGTGACGATCATGAGGTCGACGTCGTCGCCCGGCTCGACGTTGTTCATGGCCAGCGCGCCGGTGACCGCGACCATCCGGACGAACGGAAGGGCGGAGCTCAGGCGGGAGAAGTGCCGCGCCGCCTGCCAGAGCGGCTGAGCGGCCGTCCAGCGCCTCCGCCGGACGTCGAGCAGATGCGCCCGGCCCCGCAGGAAGACATACCCGGATTCATGCTCCAGCAACCGCCGCGCCTGACCTCGACGAATCGCCCGGGCAAGGCTTTCCGGCGTAGCCGCAACGCCGATGAGGAAGCGGTGCATCTCCTCGGGGGTCAGCGGGTAGTCGAAGATGTCGGCGTAGTGCAGCGTCTGCTCGACGGCAGCATCCACGGCCATCGGCCGGCCTAGGCCACGCTCTCCCACGGGTTGCAGGTCTTCCGGCAGCCGCGCCGGCGTGCTCATGGGTGTCTCCCCGAGCCCCGTCCAGGACAGGGCCGCCCCTATCATACCAGGCCCGTGGCTAGCGTTCCAATAGCGATTCATGCGCCATGCGTCATTACGTCATGCGTCCCGTGACGTATGACGCATGAACCCGGCAGGGCGCATCCATCAAAATCAGCGTGGCCGACCACTAGCCGCCCGTGGGCGAGGGCGACGGGCCCGGAGGTGTGGGGGACGCGGCCGGCGAAGGGCTCGCGGCCGCCGGCGGGGTAGGCGATGGGGTCGACGGCGTCCGGGTCGCCGTCGGGGGTGCCGTCGTCGGCGAAGGCGCGGCCGGCGTGTTCGTCGGCGGGAGCGGGGTGCTCGTCGCCGGCGCCGGGGTAGCTGTCGGCACCACCGGGGTCTGCGTCGCGGGTGGCGGCGTGCTGGTTGCAGGCGGCGCGGTGGCCGTGGCCGGGACGGCGGTCGGCGGCCTGAGGGTCGGCGTCGGGCTCGGCGGCGATGTCGGGCTTGGCGGCGGCGTCGGAGTTGGCGGCAGCGTCGGGCTCGGCGATGGCGTTGCCGACGGCGTCGGCGGTTGAGGGATGGGCGTTGCGCTTGCCGTTGCCGTGGGTGTGGTTGCTGGCGCCGCCGTCACGACGACGTCCACCGGCGTGCCAGGCGCGACGCGCGCCTCGGGCGGCGGCTGCTGCTCGACGATACGGCCGGGCTGCTCCGTTGTGCTTTCGCGCAGCTTCTGTTGCCCGAGGACCAGCCCCTCCCGTTTGAGCTCGGCCTCGGCGATGGCCGGCGTCATCCGCACGAGGTTCGGCACGCGCGCCTGGGCCGGCCGCTGGCTCAGGACGACGCGGAGATCGGCCCCCGGTCGGACCGGCTCCCCCGGCAGCGGTTGCTGGTCGACGACCGTTTGCGGCGGAAGGAGGGCATCTAGCCGCTGGCCGATCACGCTGAGGCTCAGCCCGAACCGCTCGGCCTCTCGTTTGGCGTCGGCCAGGACGAGGCCAATGACGCGGGGTGCGCCGACCTCCGGTCCGAGACGCGGCAGCAGCCATGCGCCGAGCCAGCCGCCGGTCAATCCAAGCAAGACGACCAGCAGGGCCACCGGCAGCCAGGGACGACGGCGAGTCGCCGGCCGCACCGGTCGGGGCGGCTCAGGCGGCCGAACCGGCTGTGCCGAGCGCCCCGTCTCGACGGTCGGCGCCGGCGCCGCCGGGGTCACGGGGGCTTCGCGGGCCACCGTCACCGGCGCCATCGCCATGGTCTCGGCAGCCGCGCCGGCAAGCCCGGTTTGCAGCGCAGCCGCGAACGCCCGTCCGTCGGCGAAACGCTGGGACGGATCCTTGGCCAGGGCGCGGGCGAGCGCGGTCTCCAGCCAGGCCGGCGCGGCGGTGCCGCGCTCGGCCAGGCGCGGCGGTGGCGCCTGGATGTGCTGCAAGGCGATCGCCACGGGGCTATCGCCCGAGAACGGCAGCTCGCCCGTCAGCATCTCGAACAGCAGCACGCCCAGCGCATACACGTCGGCGCTGGGGCCGACCGGCCGCCCCTGCGCTTGCTCGGGCGGCATGTACTGGACGGTGCCGATGGCGAGGCCGGCAGTCGTCGTCGCCCCGGCGGCCAACGCCCGGGCGACGCCGAAATCGGCAACCTTTGCACGCCGGCGCTGTCGATCGCCGCCGTCCTCGGCTGTCTCCAGCAGGACGTTTTGCGGCTTGACGTCGCGGTGGACGAGCCCGCGGGCATGGGCGGCGCCCAGCCCCTCGGCGACCTGCACCGCCAGGGCAACGGCCTCGGCGACCGGGAGCCGCCCGCGGGCGTTCAGCTCCTGCCGCAGGTCGGTTCCGGCCACGTACTCCATGATGAGGTAGGCGCCGTCCCCCTCCTCGACCCAGTCGTACACCTGGACGACGTTCGGGTGGGAGAGCTGGGCGACGGTCTGCGCCTCGCGCCGCAGCCGGCCCACGAACGCCGGGTCGCGGTCGAACGGCTGGTGAAGCGCCTTGACGGCGACGCGCCGTCTCGTTCGCTCGTCAAGGGCTCGGTAGACGGTCGCGTGTCCGCCCCGCCCGATGGGCGCTTCGAGTCGGTAGCGGCCGGCGATCCATTGGCCTTCGGTTGCCATCGACGCCGATTGTACCGCACGTGTGCCCGACGGCGCAGGGGCCGAGCCAGCGGCAAGAGCATGCGTGGAAACGCCTACTCACCGATCACCAGCACTTCCCGGATCGTCCTCGGGCTCAAGGCATAGCGATAGCCGTCAACACGAGCTACCGACACGCGCTTCTTGAACAGCCTCATGTCTCTGACAATGCTCTCGACGCTCGGCATGCCATCAGAACGATAGGAGACCACGAGAATAGACTCGCGGAACTTCTCGAACATCGCTCGGAAGCCTTCGCGAATGCGCGAAGCATCGTTCCAGATGTTCGGCCTGGGCAGGAGCCGTCTATGTTTCGTCGAGTAGTCTATTCTCTCTTCCCATGTATCATAGTTCACGAGACCTTCAAGGAAATGATAGAAGTCGAGATAGTTCAGCGTGACGCTAGCCGCGGACGTGTATGGGGGATCAAGGTAGACGAGGTCATACCGCCCTTCGATGGCCAGTGCATCTTCGTTGAGGGCACGATTGTCCAATCCATTGCAGAATACGAGGCTGTTCACCTCGTTGACGAAGCCGCGGAAATGTTCCTGGAAAGGCCTGTCCCACGTTGTCTTGTTGCCAAAGCTACGTGGCACATCTGCCAGCCGCAAGTACAGATTGCTCCGATGAAACAGGTTGAAGGGACGCTTCACAAGACAGGATTGAAAGAGCGCATAATAGCCTAGCGATTTCTTGAATACGTCATCAAGGCCGTCTATGTTCTGGGTTACCAGATCCAACCATGCGTTCTCTGTATCAGTATAGTAGACGCCTCGAAAGGTGTCTTCAATGAAGTGTCGATAAACCCTGTTGGTGGCGGGTAGTCCGATCTGCTGCACATCCTGATCGCTCAGCCTCGCATGGTCATTCTCGATAATGGCAAGACCAACGTAGTAGTTGAAAAGGAGATAATCATTGTAGACCACCTGTTTTCCGTGTCGCTTGAGCCAGTACGAGACGACGCCGCTCCCACCGAAGGCGTCCAGCACTGTTCGAAAGTCCAGCCGCTTCAAGTGTTCCCAGATCCACGGCATCAGTTTTGCCTTGCTTCCCTGGTACCTTGTGGATGGCAACGCGGGCGATACCGCTTCTATATCCGATATCCCGAACAGTGGTAGCTGCGTCTCACTCGACAACGCTGTCTCCTCCAAGTCGCGCCAGCAAGTCGGGGCGATTGACATGCCGGAGGTAGTCGCGGAGATTGCGAAACAGGGGCCTGGGCAACTCGACCTGCCGGGCCATGTCGATCGTGAGATACTCTTGCCAGTATCGGTCAAACACCAGCGGGCCTTCGTCGCCGAGTCTGGCAAATGGTCCGAGCCCGCTCCGCAAGTCATCAATCCTCTTCACGGACCCGATGTTCTTCGTATTCCCGCTGCCTGGCTGATCGCTCGCAATCCGCCATTTCGGCTGGAAGATGAACTCGATGTCGCGGATGGGTGGTACTATGTCGGCGAGTTCGCCAAGCGCGAAGATTCCAGGCAGCGCCGGCACGTCTACCCTGGTGTAGATGATCCCGAGGACGAAGTGGGCGGCGTACTCTCGGTACGGGTAGAGGATGTTCTTGGCCCGGTTGCGATCTCGGAAGTAGCCGGTGAACGCCCCCAAGGTAAAACCCGAGATGCGCGCCGGATCACCGGGTAGACGATATGTGCTCTTCAGGTCTATCGCTATCTTCTCCGACGGCTGTTCTCGCAGCAACGTCTGGTCAGGGTAGAAGTTCTGCTCCGGGGCCACAATGACCCTGTAGCCCGCGTTTTCGGCAAAGCGAACGACAGCCGGCAACACCGTGAGCTCAAGCGCCTTCGAGACGACCTTCGTATCCGATGTCAGTGCGTAGACCTTGCGGGCAACGTCGATGAACCCGCGCAGTTTCCACAGTCCACCCTCATCCTGAAGGTCACGCTCCAATTCCTTCAGCAAGGCAGCAAAATCCTGTTCCGGGAACCTCATGGAAGTCACCGCGCACCAGTTGACGATTCGAGCCGCACAGACCTCGCGTCCCAAGGCGCCGAACGAGATGGCCCACGGCTGTCTTGGCGCCATAGTACCGGCGATACCCGCCCGCTGTCAACGTCCATTGACGCCCGCCGGTTCGCTCCGCTATGATAGGTGCGCCGGCGTCCGGTGCCGGCAGATTGGTGCGCGGCCAGACAAGGAGAGGCCATGAAGACGGTCGAGTTAGCCGAGCTGATCCGGGACGTGCCCGATTTCCCGAAGGCCGGGATTCTCTTCAAGGACATCACGACGCTGTTGAGAGAGCCGCAGGCCTTCCGCCACGCCGTCGATCTGATGTCCGAGCGTTTCCGCGAGCGGGCGCCCGACGTCGTCGTCGGGATGGAATCACGGGGCTTCATTCTCGGGGCGCCGCTCGCCTACACGCTCGGCGCCGGCTTCGTGCCCGTTCGCAAGGTCGGCAAGCTGCCCGCCGAAACCATCAGCGTCGAGTACGCGCTGGAGTACGGGACGAACACCCTCGAGCTGCACCGCGATGCGCTGAAACCCGGCCAGCGTGTCCTCGTGGTCGACGACCTGCTGGCGACCGGGGGGACGGCGAAGGCAACGCTGCGCCTGGTCGAGCAACTGGGCGGGGAGATCGTCGGCATCGGCTTCCTCGTCGAGCTCACCTTCCTGAACGGTCGGGCGGCCCTGACGGGCTACGACGTTCACAGCCTCATTCGGTATTAGACGTCAGGATTCGCCGGATGGTGCAATCTCGCTCGGTGGCGACGCTCGCCTGGCTCGGAGACCGCCTCCGGCTGCTCGACCAGACCCGGTTGCCGCACGAAGTCGTCTCCGTCGACTGCGCCGATTGCCACGGCGTGGCGGCGGCGATCCGTTCGTTGCAGGTGCGCGGCGCTCCGGCCATCGGGGTGGCGGCGGCCTACGGCGTGGCGCTGGCTGCGCTCGCCAGCAACGCGACCGAGCCGGCCCTGCTCCTGGCCGAGATCGACGTCGCGGTGGCGACGCTCGGCAG
Source organism: Chloroflexota bacterium (assembly GCA_016199325.1). Next base: position 9,653 of record JACQGW010000286.1, on the reverse strand, counting down.
GACCCGACCAACCGCGGTGAATCTCTTCTGGGCGCTCGACCGCATGCGCCGGGCGGCGGCTGCGGCGGCGCCGGAGGGACTCGCGGCGGTTCGGCAAGCCCTCGTCGCCGAGGCGCAGCGCATCGAGGACGAGGACGCCGACGCCTGCCGGCGCATGGGCGAGCACGGCGCGGCCCTGCTGCCGCCCCAGGCCCGGGTGCTGACCCACTGCAACGCGGGCGCGCTGGCGACGGCCGGGATCGGCACGGCGCTCGGCGTGCTGCGAACGGCCTTCGCTCAGGGGCGGCTGGCCCACGTCTACGTCGACGAGACCCGGCCGGTTCTCCAGGGGGCCCGCCTGACCGCCTGGGAGCTGGCCCGGGACGGGATTCCGGTGACGCTGATCACCGACAACATGGCCGCCCACTTCATGAGCCGGCGAGCCATCGACTGCGTCGTCGTCGGGGCCGACCGGATCGCCGCCAACGGCGACGTCGCCAACAAGATCGGCACCTATGGGGTCGCCGTGCTCGCCCGCTTCCACGGCCTGCCGCTCATCGTCGTCGCGCCCACCAGCACGATCGACCTGGCGACGCCGTCGGGCCTGGCGATCCCCATCGAGCAGCGGAACCCGGCGGAAGTGACGCATCTGGCCGGGGTGCCGGTGGCGCCGGCCGGCGTCGTCGCGGCGAATCCGGCGTTCGACGTGACGCCGAACGCGCTCGTCGCCGCCATTGTGACCGAGCAGGGCGTGATTCAACCGCCCTTTGCGGCAGGGCTCCGGGCAGCGGTCGCAGGTGGGCGAGAGCAGACCGGATCGTAAGCAGACCGAACCGCCAAGACGCCAAGGACGCCAAGGCGGGGAGAATCAGGGGTTCCTGGGTCAATAGAAGACGAGGAGGTTGAGGTTGGCTGGGGCGCGAATCGGCGTGATCGGTGGCAGCGGGCTGTATGAGATGGAGGGGCTGACGGACGTGCTCGAGGTGCGCCTGGAGACGCCGTTCGGGCCGCCCAGCGACACGATAACCCTTGGGACGCTGGAGGGGCAGCGGCTCGCCTTCTTGCCGCGCCACGGGCGCGGCCACCGGCTGAGCCCCACCGAGATTCCGGCACGGGCGAACATTCACGCCTTGAAGCAACTGGGCGTCGAGTTCATCATCTCGGTGAGCGCCGTGGGGAGCCTCAAGGCGGAGATCGCGCCGCTTCACCTGGTGATCCCGGACCAGATCATCGACCGGACGAAGAGCCGGGTCAACAGCTTCTTCGAGGGTGGCCTCGTGGTCCACTGCGCCTTCGCCCACCCATTCTGTCCGGTTCTCAGCCACGCGCTCCACATGGCGGCGAGCGATCTTGGCTCGACGGTCCACCGCGGCGGCACGATGGTCGTGATGGAAGGGCCGCTCTTCTCGACACTGGCCGAGTCGAACCTCTATCGATCGTGGGGCGCCGACGTGATCGGGATGACGGCGCTGCCCGAGGCCAAGCTCGCCCGTGAGGCGGAGATCTGCTACGCGACCCTGGCCTGCGCGACCGACTATGACTGCTGGCACCCGGACCACGACGTCGTCACCGTCGAGATGGTGGTCGGCTACCTGCTGAAGAACGTCGCGACGGCGAAGGCGATCATTCGGACGGTCGCCGGCAGGATGCCGGCCGAGCGGCACTGCGGCTGCGCCACCGCGCTCAAGAACGCCATCATCACGCATCCTGCGGTCATTCCCGCAGAGGTGCGGGCGAGATACGACCTCCTGATCGGGAAGTACCTGCCCGCATACGCCCCCGCATAGGGTTCTGTCAAGGCCGAACTGACGGGTTCGTAGTTGGCGCTCAAGCGCCAACTACGAACCCTCGCATGACCGTTGACGGAGCAGAACCAGGCACCGCTGCGGTTTCGTTGGGTGCTCCTCCCTGCGCGAACCGACGTCCGGTTGCTTGACATCTGGCGGACAGCCTGCTATAGTACTGTTAATTGAACACGGCCGTCACGAGTGGCGCCGGTTGTAAACTGGTGCCCGCCAACCGAGGGTGGCTCCCTATCGGTGGCAGCCTCTGCTGTGCAGGGGGACGGGGCCGCAGCCGCGGCAAACAAACAGCCTGCAACCGCAGCCCGGTTCGGGTGTGCGGTTCTTTGTTTCTTCTGCGCTCGCGGCTGAGGCGATGTCCCAATCCACAGCGGCACGAACGGACGGCCGGAAAGAGAAGGGGAATGTCGCTTCGATTCGCCCTCACTGCCGCCACCACGGTCCACGTCCCGGTCATCGTCTGGGGGCCACCCGGCGTCGGCAAGTCCGCCGCCGTCCAGCGTTGGGCCGCAGCGCGCGGCCTCGCCTGCTGGACAGTCATCGCCAGCCTCCGAGACCCGTCCGACTTCGCCGGGTTGCCCGTCCTGAGTGGCGAGCCGCGGCCCGTCGACGGCCAGTCGGTCCCGTCGGTCGGCTTCGCGCCGCCCCGGTTCGCAGTGGAAGCGGCACGCCAGGGTGGAGTGATCTTCCTGGACGAGCTGACCACTGCACCCCCGGCTGTTCAGGCAGCCTTGCTCCGAGCCGTTCTGGACGCCGCTTTCGGCGACCTCCAGCTTCCACGGGACCGGGTCGCGATCGTCGCGGCCGCCAATCCGCCGGAGCTGGCGGCCGGTGGCTGGGACCTGGCGGCCCCACTCGCCAACCGATTCCTCCACCACTCGTACATGCTCGAACCGGAAGCCTGGGTAGGCGAGTTCCCCGGCTACTGGGGAGCGCCCCCGGTGGTGGAGTTCCAGGGCCAGGCGCTCGATGCCGGCGCCTGGGGCCAGGCGCGGTCGCTCGTCGCCGCCTTTGTCCGCGCCCGACCGGCGCTCCTGCTGCAGATCCCCGCCGACGAGAGCCGGCGCGGCCAGGCATGGCCCTCGCCACGGAGCTGGGACTTCGCCTCGCGCCTGCTCGCCGCCGTTCGTGCCGGCGGTGGCACGCTGGAAGACGCGCTCCCGCTCTGCGCCGGCTGCCTGGGCGACGGCCCGGCAATCGAGCTGCTCCACTGGATCCACGAGCTGGACCTGCCGGATCCCGAGATGCTGCTGGCCGAGCCACAGGGCTACCAGCACCCCGCTCGCACGGACCGCTCCTTCGCGATCCTCAGCGCCGTCGTCCAGGCCGCGGTCGGACGGTTGACGAGGGATCGGTGGCTCGCCGCCTGGCGGATCCTGGGAATCGCCGCAGCCGGCGGTGGCGCCGATGTGGCCGCAGCGGCAGCCCGCCGACTGGCGCTGGCGCGCCGGGGCGATCTGCCGCTGCCGGCGGCCGACCTTGCCGCCTTCCTCCCGGTCCTGCAGGCCGCGGGCCTGGTCGGCGGCCGGGCGTGAGGAGGTATCGATGAGCGAGCGGCTTCCGAACGAGCTGGACCCGGCGACCAGGCTCTCAGCGGCGGCGCTCCGGCTGACCCGGGAGCGGCCGTATCTGGCAGCGGCCATCTGGGCGATGCAGCGCGTGGTTGCACCGGGCCTGGGCACGCTCGCGGTCGACCGGCGCTGGCGTCTGTACTACGACCCGGCAGCGGTGGACAGTTGGAGCGTCGAGGAGCTGGCCGGCGTCCTGTATCACGAAGCCTGCCACCTGCTCCGCAACCACGCGGGTCGGGCCGCCACGTTCGACGACCGCCGCCGTTGGAACCTGGCCGCCGACGCCGAGATCAACGACGACCTGCGCGCCGAGGGCGTTCGGCTGCCAGGCGTCCCCGTGGAGCCGGCGGCGCTCGGTCTGCCCGCGGGGAAGCTCGCCGAGGAGTACTACCTGCACCTGATCCCCCCGGCGGCAGCGCCGAGCTGCCCCGGCTGGGGAACGGCGGGCGCAGGCTGCGGCTCGGCGGCGACCGGCCATCCCGAGCGGTGGGAGATCGAGGACGGCGGCGGAGAGGCGACCGGCGGCCAGGCAAACCCCGGCCTGGGCGACGTGGAGGCGGCGATCGTCCGGCGAGGCGTCGCCCGGTCGGTCCGCGATCGGGGGACGGGCACGGTCCCGGCCCACTGGCAGCGGTGGGCCGACGAGCTGCTGGAGCCCCGGGTCGACTGGCGGCGGGAGCTGGCCGGGGCCATCCGAACCGCAATGGCGGCCACCGCTGGCGCGCTCGACTACACCTACAGGCGCCCATCCCGCCGCCAGGGTTGTGCTGGGAACGCCGTGCTCCCGGCGCTCTACAGGCCGGAGCCGCGGGTCGCGGTCGTCGTCGACACGTCGGGCAGCATGGTCGGCGAATTGATCGAGCAGGCGCTGGGCGAAGTGGGCGGCATCCTTCGGGCGGCGGGCCAGCGGGAAGGGGTGACCGTGCTGGCGGTGGATAGCGCCGTCCACGCCTGCCGGCGGGTCTTCCGGGTGAGCCAGGTGCAGCTCTCGGGAGGCGGCGGCACGGACATGGGCGCCGGGCTGGCCGCTGTCGAGCATCTGCGCCCGCGCCCGGAGGTGGCTGTCGTCCTGACCGACGGGTTCACCCCCTGGCCGGAAAAACCTTCTCCTCGCATGCGGACGATAGTCGTGCTGCTCGACCCAGCAGGGCGCGCCCCTTCCTGGGCGCGGGTGATCCGAATGGTGGCGTGAAGCCAAAACACAGCGGAGGAAAGCGATGAACAACAGTGATGACAAGGCGGAACGCGCATCCTCTGATGCCGAGGCAATCCTGGTCTCACTGGCCGGCGACGACCTGACGCGAATCGACCTGGCCGGGGCGAACCTGGCCGGTGTGGATCTGAGCCGGAAGAACCTGAGCGGGGCGAATCTACGGGGCGCCGACCTGACGAATGCCCGGCTGGGCCACGCCACTCTCACGAAGGCGTGCCTGGCCGGGGCCAATCTGCGCGGGGCCACCCTGCGCTCGGCCGACCTATCCGAGGTCAACCTGCAAGGGGCTGACGTCAGCGGCGCCGACCTGCGCGAGTCCAATCTCAAGTGGACGGACCTGGACGGCGCGAACCTGTCCGGCGCAGACCTGCGCGACGCTCGGGTCGAGGAGACGGACCTGGCGACGTGCAACCTGGGCGGGATTCAGCCGGCAGCACTGGAGGCGTTCGTGCGAGACTTCGGGCCGTTCTTCCCAGATTGGTTTCTCCATGGCGAGGGAGGCGAGTTCTATGTTTTCGGTGGTGGCGGGATCTTCCAACAGCAGGAAGTAGCCGAAGGGGAAACTTCCGTTACAGTCTTTGGCAGGTGGGATCGCCCCATCGATTGGTGGACTGAGTTCATGATGATGCTGGACGACGACGGCGTCTGGGAACAGACGCTCAAATACGAGGATGGCAGATGGCACATGGAGGATCCAACCTACCCGTATAGCGAATCGGATGCCAGGTATCTCGCGCTCGAAACCCTGTGGCCCGATTGGCGTTATCCGCGCCTGCCTGGTGGCGAGGCGAAACAGGCGACGCTAGCCGAGCTCGAAACCCTGTGGCCCGATTGGCGTTATCCGCGCGATGAAGGTTGGACCGTTGAGACGCCCTCCGGCCCGGTCGGCTTTCAGCCCGACCAGTCGAGCTTCCGGGAAGCTCTCGAGGATATTGCCAAGGACTGGTGGTCGACACGGCTATGGGACGCGGTCACTATTCCCGGCACCTGGAAAACGGCCGGCGAGCCGGTGGGCGAGGTGGAGCTGACCTACCGGGATGGGCACTGGACGGTGATGGCTCAGTCCACCACACCAGCAGCTCCCCTGGAACGGGAGGGAGAGGAATGAGCGAGCACCTGGACTCGGTCGCGATTCTTGCCGGTCTGATTGGTCCGTTGGAAGGCGGCGACTTTGCCGGGCAGGATCTCAGCGGCGTCGACCTGTCGGGGCAGAGTCTGGAACGCGCGAACTTCGCGGGAGCAAATCTGCGCGGTGCCAGGCTGGTCGGATGCTGTATCGACCGTGCCAGCTTCTTCCGCGCCGATCTCTCCGGCGCCGATCTCTCCGAAGCGTACACGGGACACATGGAATCCAGGTCGCACCACTGGCCCAGCGTGCCCGCGGACTTCCGGGAGGCCACGCTCGTCGGGGCGAAATTGCAGCGCGCGGCACTGCCACGAGCCGATTTCCGGGGCGCCGACCTGCGCGAGGCCGACCTGTCCAATGCCGGACTCATCCCGGCCAACCTGCGGGGCGCTCGATTCGAGGGCGCCAGTCTGCGGGGGGCGAGCCTCGGCTACAACACCCGGAGCATGCACGGAATGAAGTATGCTTACGTGAGCTCCCGTGACCTTGACGGCGCCGACCTCGAAGGCGCCCGAGTGGCCGGTTGGATGCTGCCCCCGGGATGGGAGAGCGTCCTCGACCCCAACCCGGCGCAGGGCGAGATTCAGTACCAACTGGGGCGGGCACGGCGGCGGCAGGTCGCGGAAGACCGGGGGTGAACGTGGGAACTCGTAGGAGATTAGGCTTTCTTGCGCGGCGGCGTCCACCAGGGGCATGGCCGACTGCTCCGTACCCTGCCGTACACGGGTGAACAGGAGTAGGGATGCATGTGGAGGCATGGAGGCTACAGAGGCGAGACGGACAGGGTCGCGACCGAGTCCGACCCGCCAGCGTCCGTGGCTGGTCCTCCTATGTTATACTGCCAGCATACGCCTATCCAGACCGGAGTTCTCTTCATGGAAGAACGGATCGAGGTCAATCCGAACATTCATTTCGGGAAGCCGTGTGTCACGGGCACCAGGATACCGGTGCTGGCCGTTCTCGAACTGGTTGCTGAGGGAATTCCGTTTTCCGAGATTGCGCGAGACTACTATCCGGACCTGCAGATCGACGATATCCGTGCCTGCGTCGTCTTATGGGGAGAGCAGTAGCCCGATACCGGCTGCACTTGCTTCCCTAAGCGGCACTGACGGACGGTCTGAAAGGGAAGGAGAATGTCGCTTCGATTCGCCCTCGCGGATTGACGTGCCGGCTGTTTCCGGGTATGCTCCGCACGTCCGTATGGTATGTGCATGATTCAAAGCAGCCGGCAGCCTTGCCGGCTGCGAAAGAGGCTATCATGATCGCAACGCAACGACTGGCCGGGCGACCGAGCCGGGCCGGCCAGAGGGGGCCGTTGGCGTGAGTGTGCTCGTCGTCGGTTCCGTCGCGCTCGATACCGTCGAGACGCCTTTTGGCCGGGCGGAGGAGGCGCTGGGCGGCTCGGCCGTCTATTTCTCGACGGCCGCCAGCCTGTTCACGCAGGTGAATCTGGTGGGCGTCGTCGGCAACGACTTCCCGCCCCAGCACGGGGAGTTCCTCCGGCAGCGGGGGATCGACGTGCGCGGCCTTCAGGTTCAGCAGGGCTCGACCTTCCGCTGGGTTGGGCGCTATGATTACGACCTGAACGTGGCCCACACCGTCGACACCCGGCTCAACGTCTTCGCCGACTTCCACCCGGTGCTGCCCGCGGGCTACGAGGCGAGCGAGTTCGTCCTCCTCGCCAACATCCACCCGGCCCTGCAGATTGAGGTGCTGCGCCAGGTGCATCGGCCCAGGCTGACGGTGCTCGATACGATGAACTACTGGATCGAGAGCCAGCGGGAGGCGTTGACGGCGGCGATGCGCCAGGTGGACGTCGTCCTGATGAACGAAGGCGAGGTCCGGGAATTCGCGCAGACCTACAGCCTGATCCGGGCGGCCCGGACGGTCCTGCAACTGGGGCCGCGTGCCGTCATCGTGAAGAAGGGCGAGTACGGCGCGGTGCTGTTCTCCAACGACCACTACTTCGTCGCCCCGGCCTATCCGCTCGAAGACGTGAAGGATCCGACCGGGGCCGGCGACAGCTTTGCCGGCGGCTTTATCGGCTACCTGGCCCAGACCGGCGACGTGAGCCCGGAGAACATCCGGCGCGCTATCGTCCACGGTAGCGTCGTGGCCAGCTTCTGCGTCGAGGACTTCAGCGTTGCTCGCCTCGCCTCGGCGACGAAGGACGAGGTCGCCGAGCGATTCCGCGAATTCCGACAGTTCACGCTGTTCGATTGAGGAGTACACGTTTCATGACCAGAGCGACCAAGGTCCCGCACGACGTGAGAGACCTCGGCCTGGCGGCCAGGGGGAAGCTGCGGATCGAGTGGGCCGAGCTCGAGATGCCCGTCCTGCGCCTGATCCGCGAGCGGTTCGAGCGGGAGAAGCCGCTGGCCGGCCGGCGGGTCTCGGCGTGCCTGCACGTCACAACGGAGACCGCAAACCTGATGCGGACCCTTCAGGCGGGCGGCGCCGACATCGTGCTGTGCGCCTCGAACCCGCTTTCGACCCAGGACGATACGGCGGCGGCGCTCGTCGTCGAATACGGCATCCCGGTCTACGCCATTAAGGGTGAGGACAACCAGACGTACTACCGGCACATCGAGGCGGCCATCGCCCACCGCCCGCACATGACGATGGACGACGGCTGCGACCTCGTCGCCGCCCTCCACCGCGACCACGCCGACCTGATCCCGGGCGTCATCGGCGGGACCGAGGAGACGACGACCGGGGTTATCCGGCTGCGGGCGATGGAGCGGGACGGCGCCCTGAAGTACCCGATCGTCGCCGTCAACGAGGCGCAGACGAAGCACTTCTTCGACAACCGCTACGGCACCGGACAGAGCACGCTCGACGGAATCACCCGGGCGACGAACATCCTCTGGGCCGGCAAGCAGGTCGTCGTCAGCGGCTACGGCTGGTGCGGCCGCGGGGTGGCGATGCGCGCCCGGGGTATGGGCGCTCACGTCGTCGTGACGGAGGTCGAGCCGGTCCGGGCGCTCGAGGCGGTGATGGACGGGTTCGAGGTGATGCAAATCGCGCGGGCCGCTGCCACCGGCGACATCTTCATCACGGTGACGGGCGACGTGAACGTGATCGACCGCCCGCATCTGGAGCAGATGAAGGACGGCGCCATTCTGGCGAACAGCGGCCACTTCGACGCCGAGATCAACATCCCGGCGCTGGAGGCGCTGGCTTGCTCGAAGCGGACCATCCGCGACTTCGTCGAGGAGTACCGGCTGCCGGACGGACGCCGGCTGTACCTGCTCGGCGAGGGACGCCTCATCAATCTGGCGGCCGGGGAGGGCCATCCGGCGAGCGTCATGGACATGAGCTTCGCCAACCAGGCGCTCTCGGCCGAGCATATGGCGAAGCACGCCGCCGAGCTGCGGCCGGGCGTGCATACCGTGCCCGGCGAGATCGACCAGACGGTCGCCAGGTTGAAGCTGACGGCGATGGGCATCGCCATCGACGCGCTGACGGAGGAGCAGCAGAAGTACCTGACGAGCTGGGAGAGCGGGACGTAGCTACTGAGGATTGAAAGAGAGAGGGAAGCGAAAGGGCCAGCGATGAGTAACACCTTCATGCAGTCGTCCCAGTCGTTCTTTACGTCGGAGTCGGTGACCGAGGGCCATCCGGACAAGCTCTGCGACCAGATCTCCGACGCGATTCTCGACGCGATCCTGGCGCAGGATCCCCGAGGGCGGGTGGCCTGCGAGACGGCGGCGACCACGGGCCTCGTCGCGGTGCTCGGCGAGATCACCACCAGTTGCTACGTCGACATGGCGAAGGTCGTCCGCGACACGGTCCAGCAGGTCGGCTACACGCGGGCGAAGTACGGCTTCGACTACGAGACCTGTGGGGTGATGGTCTCGATCAAGGAGCAGTCGCCCGACATCGAGATAGGCGTCGACCAGGAAGGCGCCGGCGACCAGGGCATGATGATCGGCTTCGCCTGCAACGAGACGCCCGAGCTG
>JACQGW010000033.1 GCA_016199325.1 Chloroflexota bacterium | reverse complement strand
GTTCCGAGACACCAGGTGTAGTCGACGACGCGATAGAAGGGCGCGGTCGAGTCGCTCGTCAAATGGGTGAAGGGCCACTTCCTCAGTGGCCGGCCGTTCGCGGACGACGCCGATCTGGCGCACCAACAGGCGAACTGGCTCGCCGAGGTGAATGGCCGGCGTTCGCGGGCGACCGACTGTGCGCCGAACGAGCGGCTGGCCGAGGAAGCTGAGTACGGCGGCCCACTGCCCAGCACGGCGGCGGACTATGGCTTTGCGCGCCCAGGCCACGTCAGTCGCGAGGCGCTGGTGGCGATCGAAGGCAACCAGTACTCGGTGCCGGTGGCGCATGTCGGGGCGCCGGTGACCGTTCGACGGCATGCCAGCCGCGTGGTCCTCTGGCGGGACACCGAGGCGCTGGCCACCCACGAGCGCGCCCCTGACGGCGCCCATCGGCGCGTGGTCGTCCCGGAGCACTTTGCGCCGCTGTTTGGCCGCAAGCCGCGGGCGCAGGTCATGCTCTACCGCCAAGCGCTCCTCGAGCTGGGCGCGGTCGCCGTCGCTTACGTCCGGGAAGTGTCGCGGCGGCAGCGGGCGCACCTGCGGTCGGAGGTGCTCGGCCTGTATGCGCTGCTCGGCCAGCACAGCGCCGACCGGCTGCTGGCAGTGCTGGCCCAGGCGGCCGCGGCCAATGCCTATGGCGTGGCTTACGTTCAGACGCTCCTCGCCGCGCCGAGCAGTCCCGCGCTCGACCAGCGCCGCCCGGAACTCGTCCCGACGCTGGCCTTACCGGGCGTTCCCGGCCAAGCGGACGTCGAGCGGCCGCTCGACCGCTACGAGGTCTACACCCGCGGTGCCCCCGCTACCCCGCCGGGTCCGGCCCTGGCGGTGCGCTCGTGAGTGATCTGGCCAGCGTCAGCACGCGGTTGATCCAGTTGGGCTTGCATCAGGCGGCCGCCTTGCTCCCCGGCTGGCTCGAGCGCGCCGCGCGCCAGGAGGTCAGCTACGCCGAGTTGCTGCACGGCGTCCTCGAAGAGGAATGCGTCGCTCGCGCCAGCGCCGAGGTCCAGGCCCGGCTCCGGCAGGCGGCCTTTCCCTTTGCCGCCACCAGCGACCAGTTCGACTTCCGCTTCCGGCCTGAGCTCAAGCGCCAAGTGATCCTGCGCTACCTCGATCCCAGCTTCGTCGCCCAAGCCCGCTCCCTCACCCTCATCGGCGCGCCCGGCCTGGGCAAGACCAGGCTCGCCATCGCCATCGCCACCAAGCACGTCCAGCTCGGGGCCAGCGCCCGCTTCATCACCGCCCAGCGCCTGGCCGTCCAGTTGGGCCGGGCCTCGACCGCCATCGGCCGTCAGCGCGTCCTGCAGCCGCTGCTGCGCTGCGACGTCCTCGTCCTCGACGAGCTGGGCTACCTGCCCACCGAACCGGCGTTTGGCCCGGCCTGGTACGAACTCGTTGCCGGTCGCTACGAACAGCGGCCGACCAGCATCACCAGCAACAAGGCCCTCCCCGAATAGGCCAGCATCGTCCAAGACTCGAACAGGGCAGACTACCGCTCTCGTTGACCGGCTACCAACCAGGGTCACGATCATCGATCCTACGCACCCGCTCTACGGGCGCACCCTGCCAGTTGAGCGCGTCCTCTCCGTCAGCGGCGAACGACGGCTGGTCGTTCAATTGCCCACCGGCCACCGCCGGGCGGTGCGCCGCGCCGCCACCGACGCCGCTGGCGTCCTGACTCCTCCGGTCACCAGCACGCTCCCCCACATCTCGGTGCGCACGCTCCTCCCACTCGCCCGTCTCGTCCAAGCCATGCTACGGGGACGAGAGGAGGCGCCCCATGTCGCCGCACCGTGCTCCGCCCGTGCCACCGCCCCGGCGACCCGCTCGAGTTGCGTCCGGACTCCCGCCCCTGTGGCGGCACTTGACGTCCGACCGGCAGCGCCAGGTTGCCTGCCAACTCGCGACGATGCTCCGCCAACAATGGACGTCGAGGCCGCAGCGGTCAGGAGGTAAGCATGCTGGCGCCGACTAACGCCGCGTCCACCCTGGTCACGACCGCGCACCAGGCCAAACTCGCCTATGTCTACGTGCGACAGTCGTCGCTCGGGCAGGTGCTCCGCCATACGGAGAGTACCGAGCTGCAATACCGGCTGGTCGACCGAGCGGTCGCGCTCGGTTGGCCACTGGAGCGGGTCCGCACGATCGACGAAGACTTGGGCAAGTCCGGCGCCTCGGCGGCCACCCGCCCGGGCTTCCAGCACCTCATTGCCGAGGTGGGCCTGGCGCGCGTGGGTCTGGTCCTCAGTTTCGATGCTTCCCGCCTGGCCCGCAACAACCGGGATTGGTACCAACTCCTGGAGTTGTGTTCGCTGTTTGGCACGCTGCTCGCCGATGGCGAGCGGGTGTATGATCCAGCCACCTACCATGATCGTTTGCTGCTGGGGCTCTCGGGGATCATGAGCGAGGCCGAGTTGCACCACTTGAAGCAACGCCTGCATGCTGGCGCATGGCACAAGGCGGAGCGCGGCGAGCTGCGCCTGCCCTTACCGGCCGGACTCGTGTACTTGCCCGGCGGCGCCATTGGGCTCACTCCCGATGAGGAAGTGCAGGCGCGTCTCCGGCTGGTGTTTCGCCGCTTCCACGAGCTGGGGACGGCGCACGCCGTCGCGCGGGATCTGCGTGCCGCCGAGCTGCGCCTGCCCGTTCGTCCGCTCCGGGGGCCGGCGCCGCACCCGGTGCGCTGGGAACGGGCGCGCAGCAGCACCGTCCTCGCGATCCTCAAGAATCCGGCCTATGCGGGCGCCTACGTGTATGGCCGGAGTACGACCGAGCCAGCGCGCCGCGTGCCCGGACGGCCGCACAGCGGCAGCGTGCATCGGCCAGCGGACCAGTGGCCGATCGTCCTCCAGGACCACCATCCCGCCTACCTGACCTGGGCGGAGTTCCGCGCCAATCAAGCCCAACTCGCCGCCAACCAAAGTCGCTCCCACCACGCCCAGCGCGGCAGTCCGCGGCGCGGGCAGGCGTTGCTGCAAGGCCTCGCCGTCTGTGGACGCTGCGGGGCCCAGATGAGCCTCCACTACTCCGGCCCGGCCGGCCAGTTTCCCGTCTACAAGTGTATTGCCGGCCAGCGCGAGGGCGACGCCGGTCGCTGCCAAGAAGTCCGCGGCTTGGGCCTCGATGCCGAGGTGGCGCGCCTCCTGCTCGCCGCACTGGCTCCCGACCGCCTGGCCCTCGCGCTCAGCGCGCTCGAGCACTGGGAACAAGAAGACGCGGTGCTACGCCAGCAGTGGGCGCTCCGCATCGAGCGGGCACGCTACGAGGCGGAACGGGCGCGGCGCCAGTTCGATGCCGTCGAACCGGAGCATCGGTTAGTCGCGCGCACCCTCGAACGGGAGTGGGAAGCCAAGCTGCGCGCCCTGGACGAGGTCGAGCAGGCCGCCGAGGAGCACGGGCGCCAGCCCCGCCTCGTGCTCACGGACACCGACCGTCAGGCGATCCTGGCCCTGGCGGCCGATCTCCCCGCGCTCTGGCACGCGCCCACCACGACCGCGGCCGATCGCAAGCGGCTGGTCCGGCTGGTCATCCAGGACGTCATTCTCGACCAAGGCCGCGTGCGGGGGAAGCTCTGGTTCCAGCTCAATTGGCAGACGGGCGCCACCAGTGAACACTGGCTCGTCCGCCGCGTGCAGGCGTACCCACAGCACGCCGACCTGGAACGGCTCCAAGCACGCGTTCGTGCGCTCAACGCCAACGAGCAGCTCGACGACGCGATTGCCGCCGCGCTCAACGCCGAAGGCTTCCAGACGGCCCGGGGCCAGGCGTTCACCGGCGGCCTGATCTGGATCCTCCGCAAGCGCTGGGGCATTCCGACGGTCAATCCCGCCCGCAATCCCGAGCGCTGGCCGAACGGCAGTTACTCGGTGCAGAGTGCGGCGCGCGTCCTCGGGGTCTATCCGGGAACAATCTTCCAGTGGCTCCGGCGGGGCCGGCTCCAGGGACGCCAACTCGGGCCCGGCCTACCGTGGCAGATTCCGTTGACCGACGACCAGATCCGTGCCCTCCGGCCACGAGCGCGTGGTCCGCAGAGGCGCTCGTGACGTCCGCGTGGGTTGCGCTCCCAGCCCGGCGCACTGGGAGCGATGGCCCTACGCCAGTTCCGCCCGAAGGACCGCCCGCGCCAGCACGTCACTTGATTCTGCACGGGCTTTCAAGATCGGTGCGCTCGTGGCGGCCCGTCCGCTCCGACGCACGAGGAGGGCGTTCCATGCCACGCCAGAGCACGACCGCGGTCAGCGGCTGGGGCGGGCGACGCGCCGGAGCCGGGCGCAAGCGGGCGACCGACGTGCCGCTGCACTCCCGCGAACTGCGGCTGACCCTCGCACAGATCGCTTTCTTGAATCGCTACGGTCGGGGCAACCTGTCGGCGGGTGCTCGCCAGCTGATCGACGAAGCCATCGCCCGACAGCGAACCACTGCGGCAGTGCCGGTGGCTGAGCACGAGCCGCCGTAGCCGCCTCAGCCACCGGCGGCTGAGACAGATCACCAACAATGGAGGCACTGTGAAAGCTTCGGCGACACTAGTCTCGCTGCCGCGGTGGTCGATCGGCTCTTGCATCACTCGACCACGCTCACCCTGCGCGGCGACAGTTACCGGCTCAAAGACAAGCGGCGTGCCGGCCTGACGCCCCCGCTCCCCACCGACCCGCCGGAGACGCCCCATGAC
>JACQGW010000032.1 GCA_016199325.1 Chloroflexota bacterium | reverse complement strand
TGGCAAATGACCCACTAGTGGCGCGCCATGCTGATTCTGACCGTTTGCCGGTTGACTCAACTCAAGCAGGCGAGACGCCTGCGCTCCCAGCGACGACGCCGCCAGCCTCTTCCCGGTCGAATCGGTCACCGGTTGCACGAAAGTTAGGCTAGAACGCCCGTCGGAACCGCAGGGGCGGGGCGGGTTTGGGGTTTCTGGTTCGGCTTGACGGCTCAGCGTTGCTGAGCAGCTCCATCCCCTTCTTCCGGACGTAGGGCAGGCCGCGGTCGACCTGCCCGGTGCGCAGCGCGTCGTCCAGAGCGCGGTCCGGCGTCCGGAACTCGTGGCCGACCCGATTGTGAAGTGTCATCGCCGTCTTCACGGCATCAGCCTGCGCCCTGGACCTCGGCCAGGAGTGCCGCGTGGGGGCACGGCTGCTCGGCACGTTCGGATGGAGCGACGGTGTCCAGATCGCCCCGTTCGACCGCCTGACAGAACGCCTCGACGACCTGCGGATCGAGCTGGCGGCCGGCCTCCCGCCGGAGCTCACGCAGCGCCCGAGCAACCGCCAGCGCCTTGCGGTAGGGCCGATCGGAGGTCATCGCGTGGAAAGCGTCGGCGACCGCCAGCACGCGCGCCAGCAACGGAATCTCCTCGCCCTTCAGACCGTCGGGATAGCCGGCTCCATCCCACCGCTCGTGGTGCGCGCGCACGAGGAGCGCGATCTCCTCCAGGCCGCGCACCTGTTGGAGGATGTGCTCGCCAAGAGCGGGATGGCCCTTGATCACCGAGCGCTCGTCGTCCGTCAGCGGCCCCGCCTTGCCGAGAATGCGGTCGGGGATGCCGATCTTGCCGACGTCGTGGACCGTGCCGGCGAGCATCAGCGCCCGCAGATCTGCCGCCGAGAGCCCCAGGGCCCGCCCGGTGGTCGTGGCCAGGCGGGCGACCTGGTCGCCGTGGTGGTGGGTGTAGGCATCACGGACGTCGACGACGGTCGCCAGCGAGCGGATGGCGTTCAACTGGAGCTGCTCCCACCACTCGGGGCGGTTGGCCGATGTCTCCTCGACGACGATGTCCCGCCACGCCCAGACCTGGTTTCGCCCCATCCGCTTGGCGTAGTAGAGCGCGTCGTCGACGGCCTTGAGCAGTCCATCGCGATCGGTCGCGTCCTGCAGCGCCGTGGCAACTCCGATGCTCACCGTGACGCGGTCCTCGGACGTGGCCGACATCTGGAACAGGTGACCGGCAATCGCGCGCCGAATCCGCTCGGCCACGGCGAGGGCCTCCTGGGAACCGGTGCCCGGCAGCAGGATCGCAAACTCCTCGCCGCCGTACCGACAGGGGATGTCCATCGCCCGCACCGACGACCGGATCAGGCCGGCCAGCTTGGCCAGGATCTGGTCGCCGACGGGGTGGCCGTAGGCGTCGTTGAGCGCCTTGAAGTGGTCGATGTCCAGCAGCAGAAGGCTCAGCGAGGTTCGCTGGCGCGCCGTCTGCGCGAGCTCCTGCTCCAGGCGCAATTGGAGGTAGCGGTGGTTGAAGAGCTCCGTCAGGTAGTCGGTGATGGCATCCAGGTTGGCGACCTGGAAGCGCTGCTCGAGCTCCCGGTAGAGCTGCCTGTTCTCCTCGGCGGCCCGTTCCAGCGCGGCCGCCATCTGGTCGAGCGCCGAGGCGAGATGCCCGATCTCATCCGGCCGGCTGATGCCGCTGCGGACCTGGAGCTTGCCCTGCTCCAGCTCGGATGCCAGCCAGTGGAGCTGGCGGATGGGGCGCAGCAGCAGGAACTCCGATCCCCAGATGAGCACTCCCCCCAGGATCACGACGCCGACGACGCCGAGCTGGACGGTTCTGCGCAGGATCTCGTTGAGTGTCCGCTGAATCGCGGCGGTGTCGTTCTCCAGCAGCAGCGCCGGGCCCGGCTGCGCGTGGCCCGGCAGGGGGGCCAGATAGTAGTGGCTGTCGTCCCCGTCCCCGGGCACCGGAAGCAAGACCGGCGACGTCAGCTCTGTCGGCGCCACGCCGATCTCCAGCAGGTCCAGCAAGGCGTCCGATCGGCTGCTGGCCGCCACCCGCCAGCGCTGCCCTTCCGGCACCAGGATGGCAACCTGGCGGATATCCGGACCGGCTTCGGCGATGGTCGCCAGGCGGCGTTCTGCCCATGGCCCTCGCAGGTCCGCCTCGCCGGCGAAGAGCGTCTCGACAACGTGCTGGATCGTCTGCCCACGCTGGAGGCGCTCCTGGAGAAGTGCCGTCTTCACCACCGTCGCCGAGACGTAGACCAGGACGGCCGCAGTGACGAGCGTGAGCACAACCAGCGCGACGAGCACTTTCGTGCGGATGCTCTGGACCCCCAGGACATGGCCGCTCCGTTCCATCAGCGCGGTCAGCCGCGCCGCACCCCCGCCGGCGCGCTCCCGCGGATCGCTGACCGCCGCGCTCGGCAGTACGCTATCGACGTCCATGTCGACCTCCCCATTCGCTCCGCCGGGCGCAGGGCGCTCAGGGTGCGATATACCCTGCATGCAGGCTCACCCCGAAATGGCCGTATCCGACGAAGGTCGTCATCCCCAGAACGGCGAGCGCGACGACGCCGGTCGCCCACCGTTGCCCTTTCCAGCCGCCGGCGCCGCGCAGGTGGAGCACGAAGGCGCAACCGGCCCAGTATGCCAGCGACCACGTCTCCACCGGATCCCAGCTCCAGTACGATCCCCAGGCCACGCTCGCCCAGAGCGCACCCGAAAGGATCACCACGCTCATCAGGAAAAAGGTGTAGCTCACCAGCCGGTGGCAGAGCACCTCCAGCTCCGCTGCCGCCGTTCGATCCACCGCGAGCAGGCCCGGCCCGACGGCAACCCGCCCGCGGACCAGGCTCAGCGCTCCGACCGCGCCGGCGGCCACCGTCGTCGCGAGCGCCAGCTTGGCGACGTTCACGTGGATCGTCAGCCAGGGGCTCCGCAGCGCCGGCGACGGATAGGTCGGCGCCGCCGGCGAGAGGAGCGCCACCCCCAGCAGCAGAAATGCGACCGGGGCCACCGCCAGGCTCCCCATACGCAAGGCCGGCAGGAGAGCCTGGAGCAGCAGGAAGACCAGCACCACCGCCAGCGCATGGGAGGAGAACGCCTCGTACCGCCCCAGGAACGGCCCGTGCCCGCTGGCAGCCCAGCGCAGGCCCAGCGCGCCGGCATGGGCCGCTGCTCCCAGGCCGAGGAAAGCCGCAGCCACCAGCAGCAGCCGCTCCCGCCGGAAGCAGACGGCAACGCCCGCGACCAGCGTGGCGACCGCGTAGGCGACGGCGGCCGCCCAGTGCGCCGTTATTTCGAGCTCGACCATGATCCAGTCCCCTTCCCACCGGGCAGAAGCGTCACGAGCGCCAGGCCGGCCAGGCCAACGGCAAACGCGCCGAACGCCCAGCCGACGAAGGGATCGCGATTGATCGTCACGCCGTTCCAACTGTCGACGGCGACAAAGCGAAACTGGTAGGGGCCAATCGCGGCTTCCTCGCCCGGCCGCAGCCGCCATTCGCCGGCCCCGTTGGGCGGTTCACGAACCGCCCCTACGTCCGCCGCTGTAGGGGCGGTTCGTGAACCGCCCCTACGTCCGCCGTCGGATCGGTTCTCGCCCAGCGGGCGGAGGGTCAGCACGGCGGCGTCGCGCTGCTGGAGTGTGGCGCCTTCCAGCGTCACCGCCAGAAGCAACGGGGTCTGCGGCACCTGGAAGGTCAGATCGGTCCGCCCCTCGCCGGGCCAGGCTGGGAAGTGGACCCAGCCGCCGCGGCCGCCTCGCTCGTCCATCAGCGCCAGCAGCACCGCCGGACCCGTCTGTGACGCCAGCACAATCGTCAGCCCCTCCACGTCGATCGGCTGGCTGCGCTCCAGCTCCCGCTGCGCCAGCAACCGGCCATCGCGCAGCACCGAGATGAGCGCCGCCTGTTCTTTCAAAGAGCCGTCCGCCCAGGCGTCCAGCAGGAGGCCGTCGAGCCGGATCGTCAGGCCACTGGCCGGGAGCGGGAGCCAGCCGACCTCGGTTGCCATGTAGCGGTCGGGCAGGTCGAGGACGCTCTGGCCGGGCGACAGCTCGGCGTGGCCGCTGAAGCGGGCGGCGCCGCTCGCCGTGTAGGCGACGAGGCCGACCAGGAGCGAGCCGTGAAAGACCGCCGAGCCCAGACGCCCCAGCGATGCCCGGGTCACGCCGGAGGCAGCCCACTGGCGGCCCAGCGCCAGCAGGCGCCGGGCTGTGCAGTGCGCCAGGCTCGCCATTAGGGGCACGGCGACGGCGGCCAGCGCCGGTGCCGGCGCCGCGTTGGTAAAGCCCAGCGCCTCCAGCCAGGAGGAGACCGGCGCATAGGTCTGCCGCCAGCGGCCGTACTCGATCGGCGGCAGTGTCCAGCGCTGCGGGACGATCGCGCCCAGCAGGAGCACGGCGGCGAACGCGCCCAGGAGCACCAGCGCCAGCCGGTGCTCGCGCAGGCCGAGCCACCGGGGCAGCGCCCGGCTGCGCCTGGCGCTCACCCCCCGAACGACAACGAAGAACGTACTCACGTTGTCCTCAGGCATCCCCGAGCCGGGGAGATGCTTCGCTGCGGCTCAGCATGACAGACGGGAGGGCCCCCCCGACCAGCCGGTAGCTCCCTGCGGCTCAGCTTGACAGATGAGAGACCCAACATGCCAGTAATCCCCCAGCTCCTCCAAGCTCCCACGCGTTCCTACGCGTTCCTACGCGTTCCTACGGTTTCGGCGTCGGCGCCGGTCCGGGCCCCAACTGGGCCAGGAACTCTTTGGCCCGGCGGCCGAGCTCGCCGTCGCCAGCCAGCCGGACGACGGCCTGCCAAGACGCGCGAGCCTCGTCGATGTTGGCGCCCGGCCCGTGGCTCATGGCTACGGCGTAGTTGAAATGGGCATCGACGTTGTTCGGATCGAGCTCGATCGCCCGCTTCAGCTCACGCTGGGCCGTCGCCGGCATACCCAGGTAAAAGAGCGCCTGTCCCAGCCCTACCCGCAACCGGGAGCTGCTGGCCGGATCGCTCGCCTGGTCGACGGCCTGGAAGAGCAGATCGGCGGCGCTGTTGTACTGCTTCGTCTGGAAGAAGTAGTCGACGAGCTCCGCCATGGCGTTGGCGTCCTTGGGATTCTGGGCCAGGCGCTGCTGCAACTGGGTGACGCGCTCCGGCACCTGTTCCTGAGCCGGCCGGGCCTGGGCCGTCGCCTGCGGCTGAGGCGCCGCCGCCCGGGTTGTCGGCTGCGCCTGGGGCGCCGCCGGGTTGGCCGCCGGCAGAGCGGAGCCGGTGCCGAAGGCGCCGGCCAGGATGATCGCCCCGGCCACCCCGACCACCCCCAGCAGCACGATGCGTTTGACAAGCGGATTCATATCATACCTCTTTCTCGGCATGTTTCAGAAACCGCTTGACACTTTGCAGCGCCTCGTTATTTCCCCGCCTTGCCAGCAGTCGGGGCGGCCCTCCAGAGTGTCAACCGATTTCCTGCCGAATTTGAAACATGCCTCTTTCTCGATCGATTACTTGCATTTGGCGTATCCCCCGCCGCCGTCCATGGCCGTCTGACAACTGCTGTACGACCACGATCCGCTGTTCGACCACGTGTCGATGGTCCAGAGACCGCCTTGATAGGGGCGGTTGATGTACGGCGAGCCGTCCCCGGTCAGGCCGATAAGCCGCCGCCGCCGCCAGCCGTGGGGAATGGCGATGTGGCAGTCCATACAGGTGATCGGCTGGCCGGTGATGGCATTCGTCGACCCGACCATCGCCACGTGGAAGTTCTTGCTGCCGTCGGTGAAACCGGTGCCCGCCGGGCTTCCTCGATTGCCCGCCTTGGTATAGTAGAGATAGTTGTGGCACTTGCTACACAGGTAATCCGGCTGGGAGGTCGTGCCCGCGCTCCGCGTCCAGGGCAGCCGCAGGATCCACGGGTTCGTGGAACCGTGGGGGCCTGCCGGCGAGGCGTCGCTGTTGCTCCCGTGGCAATCGGAGCAGACGATGTTGCTGCTCGGCGTCAGGCCGTTCAGGAGCGATTCGGCGTACGACGTCGCCCCGCGCATGAAGGGGTTCTTGCCGACGGCCGCGACCGGGTGGTACGAGGAGTTGTACGGATTGAACTCCAGCGCCTGGTCCGTCGCCGGGAAGCCGCCGCTGGGGTTCGTCGGCGGGCTGCTGCCGAACGCCCAGGAGGAGTGGCACTTGAAGCAGACTTCGTACTGGAACGTGGGCGTCATCACGACCGTCATCGTCGGCACCGTCCACCAGGACCAGAAGTTGGCGGCGACGCCCCAGACGCCCTGCTGCGGCCCGGCGACGTACGGTGTCCCCAGGGTGTGCGTGTTCTTGCCGGCCTGGTGGGGATTATGGCAGTCCTCGCACTCGACGTGCCGGTTGGCCCCGCTGAAGGTGGAGCCCGTCCGGGGCTCGCCGGTGCGGTGGATAAAGGTGGTCTGGGCGATCGGCATGCGATAGGGCTTGGCGAACTCGGACCGGATATCATTCGGGGCGCTGGTGCCGTCGTGGCAGGTGAAGCACAACTGCTCCTCCGGCCAGGCCTTCCGCAGCGCCTCCCGCCCCTGGGCCGTGTGGGCGCGGTGGCAGTAGGCACAGGCAGAGGTGTCGGCGTTGTACGGCACGAAGTTGTTGTGGGCGGGCGACTGCGGCGTCGGCGTCGCCGCGCTCGGCGTCGAGCCGGGGCCCTCGTTGGAGAACGTGAAGACGGCGGCGTAGACGGCGTAGCTGGTCAGCGCGGTGCCGTTGTTGGTGAGCCGGAAGTAGTACTGCTCGGCCGCCGCCGCCCCGGCCGTCTGCTGGACGGAGAACTCGACCTCGGTGTACGAGCCGAGGTTAAGGCTCCACGCAGAGGGCGGCGGGTTCTCGACGTCGTACGCTACGCCGTTCTGCCACGTATCGCTCCGCAGGCCGAGCGAGGCCGTGACGATGGCGTCGCCGTTGGAGAACTCAGTGGTGTCGGCGACGAAGAACGGCGGGTTGCCCGTGCCGCTGGTCGGCAGCGCCGTCCAGGGCCCGCCGACGGACGTGGCCCGCTCGATCCGGGGTCGCCACGAGTAGGCCGATCCACCATCGTTGTAGACCTGGAAGCGGACCCGGAACTTCTGGCCGTTCTGAATCGGGCCGGCGTTCATGTCGGTGTCGGCCTTCCAGGTCATGCTGCCGAGCGGCGTGTCGTTGCCGATCCGGAAGTGGGAGACCTGGGCAACGCCGGGCCCGGCCGACTCGGTCACGTTCATATTGACATAGGACGCGACGTTCGGACTGCTCGACTTGTCGAAGCCGAGGAGAACCCAGAGGTTCGACGGATTGTCGACGGTGTAGACGACGAAGTCGACGCCGATCCGCTCGCCGGGCATCAGGCTGCCGCTCGGCGAGCCGGTCCACTGGATCTGGGTGTAGGCCGTGGTAGACAGGTTTCGGTACTCAGTGGCGTTCGAGACCGTCGACAGCAAGGTGGGCGTGCCGGCCGTCGAGATCTTGTAGACCTTTGCCCGGAAGAAAAGCTTGTAGCTGCCGTTGTTCGGCTTGACGTAGATTCTGAAGGTCCAGCTCGTGCCGAGCGTCCACTGCTTGCCCGACGGCACGACGTTGGAAGTGACCCACTTCTCAATCAGATTGGCGTCGACAAACGTGAAATCGCTGTCCCTCGCCGTGATCGTGGCGGTCATGTTCGCCAGAGTACCGATGGGCGACGTCGTGTCCATCGTGTTGTACGTCGCACTTCCCGCGGTGGTGTCGGCGTCGTGGAGATAATGGATGCCGGTCGGCGCGACGAGCGCCCCAGCGGGCGGATCGGACACCCGCACCTGCCAGGGCTCGCTCTCCCAGCGCAGCGTCGGCGTCTCCAGCGTCGACGTGAAGACGTAGGTCGTCGGCGGCTTGGTCAGCGATGGGCTCTGGAGGACGTAGGTCATGCTGACCATCGTCGAGCCCAGCAGGTCGCCGAGCCTCCAGGCGATCCGTGTCCGCTCGCCGTCGGAAGTCAGCTCGCCGTCTCCCCACTCCAGCGGCATCCAATCCGACGGAAAGGAGTCGGCCAGCACCGTCTCCGACAGGGCGTGGCTGATCGACACGGAGACGGTGACGGTGATGGCCTCATCCGGCGGCGCCTTATGCATGCCCACCCGCGGCCCATCAAGGCGGCGGTCGAACGAGACGGCTGCGGTGATCGGCGTCGTGGTCGCCGTGGACGTCGCCGTCGGTGTCGGCGTGGGCGACGGCGTAGGCGTCCACGTCGGGGTCGGCGTCGCCGTCGGCGTCGGGGTCGGGGTCGGCGACTCGCTCGGCGTCGGCGTCGGGGTCGGCGTCGACGTCTGGCTCGGCGTTGGGGTCGGCGTTGGCGTCGGTGACTCGCTCGGCGTGGGCGTCGAAGTCAGCGTCGGCGTCCGCGTCAGCGTCGCCGTCTCGCCGGCCACCGGTGTTGCCGTCGCGGTCGGCGTCTCGCTGCCTACCGGTGTTGCCGTCACGGTCGGCCCCTCACTGGCTGCCGCCGTTGCCGTTGCCGTCGCCGTCTCACCTGCCGCCGGCGTTGCCGTCACGGTCGGCGTCTCGCTGGCTGCCGGCGTTGCCGTCACGGTCGGCCCCTCACTGGCTGCCGCCGTTGCCGTTGCCGTCGGCATCTCGCTGGCTGCCGGTGTTGCCGTCGCGGCCGGCGTCTCGCTGCCTGCCGGCGTTGCCGTTGCCGTGGACGTCTCACCTACCGCTGCCGGCGTTGCCGTTGCGGTCATCGCCCCGCTATCCCCGGGCGCAGAGGTCGGCATCGCCGTCCCGCCATCCGCGGGCATCCCGATCGCGGTTGGTTGCACGGTTGGTGTCTCGGTCACGACCGGCATCGGGGTAGGGGTTGGGGTCGCGCTCTCGGGGGCTGCCGGCGTCGCCGTGGGCATCTCGATGGCTGTGGGCGTCGAAGTTGCCGCTGCCGTCATGACCGTGGCACTGGCGGTCCACGTCGCGGCCGGCGTGGCGGTCTCCGTCGGCGGTGCGGCGATCGTCGGCGTCGCCGTCGGAGCGAGTGGCTGGGTCGGCGTCGCCGTCGGACTGGGAGCCGCCGTCTCGGTTGGCGTCGCCGTCGGGCTGGGAGCTGCCGTCTCGGTTGGCGACGCCGTCGCCGCGGCCGTCGGCGTCGTCGAGGGGCTCGGGGTCGGCGTGTCGATCGCCATCGCCACGGCCGAGGCGGTAGGCGTCGGGCTGGCCGCCAGCGTCGGGACAGCCGTCGACGTCGGGCCGGCCGATGGGGTAGGATTGGCGGTCGGCGTCGGCGTGCTCGTCGCAGCGGCGGTCGGCGTCGGCGTGCTGCTGCCGGCAATCGACACGACGTTCGTCGGCGTCGGCGAGGAGGTGCCGGTCGCCGAGATCGAGACGGCTTTCGTCGGCGTAGGTGTCGCCGCCTGGGCGTGCAGCGGCCCCACGCTCATCGCGAAGACGAATGCGGCCACGGCGAGCAGCAGCGACCACCGGCGGGCCTCACTCATCGCCCAGCTCCCAGACAATCACCCGACCGTTCCGGCGATCGGCGGCGTAGAGCATGTCCCCCCGCAACGCCAGGCCGTTGGGCAGAGCCAATTCTACTTCGGCGCCGTAGCGCGCCACAATCCGCCCGGCCGGGTCGAGCACGGCGATGTCGTGGCTGAGGGTATCAGCGACGTGGAGGTTGCCGCGGCGGTCCTGGACGATCCCGCGCGGCAGCAGCAACCGATGCGGCTGAAGGATACGCGTGAGCCGGCCCTCGGCGTCGAAGACCTGGATACGGGCGTTGTTGGTGTCGGCGACGTACACGTCGCCGGCCTCGCCGGCCCAGACGCCGTTGGGAAAGGCGAGCTCGCCGGGCCCCTCGCCCCGGCCGCTGCCGACGATGCGAACCAGCCCGCCGTCGGGCGTAAGGACCAGCACCTGGTGCCGGACCAGGTCGGCCACGTAGAGCAGCCCGTTGCGGTAGGCAATGGCGCCGGGGGCCCGGTAGCCGGAGGACGCAGGCGGCACCTCAGCGACGGTATCGTTCGTCAGATTCAGACGATACAGGCGCTCGCCCCACAGGTCCGCCACCCAGACCCGGTCGTCCTCGGCCACCGCCAGCGCGACCGGGTAGCGGAATCCCACGCCGCCGCTGTAGGAGCGGCGGAGCCGGCCGTCGGCATCAAAACGGTGTACCTGGCCAAGGCCGACGTCGGCGACGAGGACGTCGCCGCCCCGAAGGACCGCCACGGCCATCGCCTCACGCGGGACCTGATTCAGCCGGTCGCCGTTCCAGATAGCGGCCACCATCCGCTGCCGCCCAGGCTCGCTATACGGCAGCCCGGATGACGCCCGGATCCCCGGCCGGGCCGGCCCGATCGCCCAGATGACGAAGCCGGTGAGCAGCGCGGCCATCAACGGCGCGCCTATCGGCAGCCGGATCTGTCCAACCGCCCTCTTCAGCACCGCCCCGGCAAGGGAGTAGGACAGAGCGAGGAGGGAGCGCTGGCCCTCGTTGCGGGCTCGTGGGAACTCGGCGGAGGCAGAGGCATCCTGCGCTCCCGCGGCGGTGAGGAGAAGCCGATCCACTTCTGCGCTCTCGCCGTCGGTCCTCTCAAAGGAGGATTCTATCCGCACATCCGGCGTGTCCGCTGGAGGCTGGCTGCCCGGTCCGTCATGCTGAGCCGCAGCGATGTCATGCTGAGCCGCAGCGAAGCATCTCCCCGACGCTGTGGGTTCGAGCGAGGGAGATGCTTCGCTGCGGCTCAGCATGACGGACGGGACGGCATCGGGCTCGCTGCGGCTCGGCATGACGGACGGGAGGGTGTCGGGAGCCACAGGTGGCCGGTCGGAGGCACCTATCGGCCGCTCCAGGGGGGCCAATGCCTCAATCGCATCGGGACGATCGTGACCAGGAGCGCAGGTGTCCCGCCTGCCCTCTTCGTCGCCGTCCGACGATTCGGCAGGCGGGACGCCTGCGCTCCCAGACCGGCTCTCGGTGCTTTCAGGCTGGAGGCCGGCATCGGCGTCGTCGCGGGGTCGTGTGTTCCCCTCGGGTTCCCCGACCCGCCGACTCTGCTTGTCTTCGCTCGCCCCCCGGCTCTCCTTGTCTTTCCTGGGCCGCCGACTCCCCCTGTCTTTCCTGGTCCGCCGGCCCTGCTCGTTTTCCTCGGCTCGCGAGCTCCCCCGGTCCTTCTCAGCCCGCGCTCTCCCGCGGTCGCCCTCGGCCCGCAGGTTCCCCTGGTCCTCCTCGCCCCGCGATCGCTCCTGGCTTTCCGCGGGCCGCACGCTCCCCCGGTCCTCCGCGGGCCGCACGCTCTCTTCGCCCTCGCTCGCCCGCGCGATCCCCTCATCCCCCCTCACCCCCCGTGCGGGAGAGGGGCCGGGGGTGAGGGCCTCTCTCCGTCCCCCCTCGCCCGCCGCAGCGGGAGAGGGGCCGGGGGTGAGCGCCTCTCTCC
>JACQGW010000274.1 GCA_016199325.1 Chloroflexota bacterium | reverse complement strand
GAACGCGAGGTGACCGATCTCAAGCAGTTGCTCGAGACCAGGAAGCTCGTTGAGCGGGCGAAGGGTGTCCTGATGGATACGCAGGGTCTGAAAGAGGCCGAGGCGTTCCGGAAGATCCAGAAGCTGTCGATGAACACGCGGAAGTCGATGCGCGAGATCGCCGAGGCCATCCTGCTGGCGCACGAGGTCGAGCGGACCGCGAGTGACTGATCAGCTCGTCCCGAAGATCAGCTCCAGCCAGCGGCGGGTCTCCGGCACGGTCAAGCCCCAGCCGAGATAGCGGCCGCCGACGACGATCTCGAAGTCGAGGTGCGGGCCGATGCGACGGCCCGCCGCCGCTTCCTGCGTCCCCGAGTTGCCAACCGTCGCGATCACCTGGCCGCGCCTTACCACGACGCCCGGGCGAATGCCGGCCGCGACGCTCTCGAGGTGGTGGTAACGCGTGGCGATCCCATCGCCGTGGTCGATCACGACCTGCCGCCCCTGGAGCCGGTCGAGCACATCCGGCGGCGTCGAGCCGGCGTGCCGGCTCGACGCCAGCAGCTCGGCCATCTCTGCCTCAGTCACCTCCCGATACTCGACGTCGGCCCGGCGGACGATGCCGGCCTGGGCGGCGAGCACCTCGGTCCCGAAGTCGACGGCGACACCGACGATCCGGTCGTAGAAGTCGATCGAACGGTGGACGTCCAATCGGTAGGGGCGCGGCGCGCCGGGCAGGTGGCCGTCGAGCGTTGGCAGGCGGGCACCACGGATCGGTATGGCCAGGCCGCGCAGCCGGTCGATGGTGCGGGGATCATTCACAGGCAACGCCGTCGGGCGAGCGGTCGGCGCCGGCGCGGCCTCCTGGATCGCCGAACGCTCGATCGACGTCGTCGTTGGCGTGGCCACCGGACCTGCAGCAGTCTCGACAGTCGGAGACGGCGTCGCCGTAAGGTCGGGCATGAAGGATGTTGACAGAGGGGTTGGATCGACGCTCGGGACGACCGCGAGGGCCAGCGGCACGTCCTCCGAGCGCCCCGGGGCTTCGATTGGAAACTGCGGCAGCAGGAGATTCGTCCCCGTCACGACGAGCAGCGGGAGGGCGATGGCCAGCGCTCCGAGAAAGTGCGAGCGGCTACCGGGCATCGATCAACCCCTTGCAGGGGAGCGCGGGCGTCCCGTTTCTGTTGATTTTTGGTTGGATGTTTGGTTGAATAGGGATGCGAGGAAGCGCGGCGACTGGGATGGTCGTGGGGGAGGTGCGTGAGGATGACGATGCGAAGCCGAGACCTGGCCCGGCTACCGGCCGATACGGCGGCCGTGGGGCGAGAAGCTGTTGGCTGAGACGGATCCCTATCGGGTCCTGGGAGATCATTTGGCTGACCTTCTGGACGACGAACCGTTCGCCGAGATGTACGCAGCGCGGGGCCGCGAGGCGGTCTGGCCGGGGCTGTTGGCGATGGTGACCATCGTCCAGTTCCTGGAGAACGTGCCTGACCGCGATGCGGCCGATTTGGTCGTCCGGCGCCTGGACTGGAAATATGCACGGCACCGGCCGCTGGACTATGCCGGCTTTGACTGCTCGTGCCGGTGCTACTTCCGCAAGCGGGTGCTGGAGCACCAGCAGGACGCGCTGATCTTCGAGACCATCCGGAACAAGGTGAAAGCGCTGGGCTTCATCAAGAAGCGGGGGAAACAGCGGACCGACTCGCTGGCGGTGATTGGCGCGGTTCGGGTCTTGCGCCAGCTGGAGACGGTCCGTGAGACGCTGCGGGTCGCCGTGCACGTCCTGGAGCGGGAGGCGCGGCCGTGGGCGGAGCAGAATGTCCACTTTGCTGCGGCGACGTGTGCCGCCTGCCCCCTCCGGGCGCGCTGCACGACGGGGGAGAGCGGTCGGAGCTTGCACATCCGTGAGTATCACGAGACCCTGGAGGCGCGGCGGGCGGCGGCGCAGACGGAGACGTTTCGCACGAAGATGCGTGCCCGGCCGGCGATTGAGGCGACGCTGTCGGAACTGGTGCGTCGGCATGGCTTCCGGCGCCATCGGTATCGGGGGGACGCCAAGCGGCACGTCGAGAATCTGTTGAAAGCGGCGGCCTGCAATCTGAAGCGGCTGCCCCGCGCCCTGGTGGGCCGCTGGGAGCAGGCGGCGACGGTGCTGGCGCGGGTGAACCG
>JACQGW010000271.1 GCA_016199325.1 Chloroflexota bacterium | reverse complement strand
CGCCACGAGTTCGTCTCGCGTCATCGGCAGTTGTTCCACGGGTACTGCCTACACACGTTCTGTTCCATCACCATCCGTCGGGGCAAGCTCGCTCCCCATTATAGACGCTTCCCAGACGGCTGAATAGTTACGAACAGGAACCGCCAGGGCGCCAAGATCACCAGGCAGAGTCGGGGATGTGGTTTGCTCGCCTGGTCAATCCCCCCCGAAATCGGGGTCGTGCGTGCGCGATTGCAGAGAACGGTTCTGTCACCCTGAGCCGCAGCGAAGGGTCTCCTCCTGGTCGGCCAGGAGATGCTCGCTGCGGCTCAGCACGACAACGCAGGCCGTCCGGTGCGCTTCAGCAATCCTTCGGACACTACCCGCCGCGCGAGATCGGGCGCGTGCCTACCAGCGACCGATCCCCATGTACGTGGGCTCGGTGTGAGCGGGTCGGGGCTGAGCGGCCGCGTCCATCTGACCGGACACCGTCCGAAAAGCGACCGCGCGCCTTTGCTGCTCGGCGAGCGTGAGCGACCGCACGGTCGCGCCCGACTCTCCCCGGCCCAGGCGGCCCAGCCAGAAACCGGACACCGCGACGAGGCCACCAATGAGGCCGGCCGTTCCCAGCAGCGGCGCCCCGACGCTCTCGGACCGCGCCAACTGCACGAGCGAACCGCCCGCGAACAGGGCGAGGCTCTCCACCGCCAGGCCGAGGCCGCCAATATCAAGGCCCACCGCCGAGGCCACGACCGCCACGCCGGCGGGAATGCCAAGCACCGCGGCTGCGGCGACGGTGATGGGAGTGAGCTCAGTGCGCAGGTCAGTCATCCACGTATGTTTCCGCATATCGATCCTCCAGATCCGTGGTGTGGCGTCCACACCTTCCTCGGGGAGTAGACACCCGGCGTGGGTCAGGCCCGACGTCCGCTTCCCACGTACAGTATACACCTCAACGGCGATTGATGCAACATCGCGCGCTTTTTTTGAGTGATGAGTGATGAGTGATGAGCAGTGGGCCGGATTCCTTCTTTGTCATGCTGAGCCGCAGCGAAGCATCTCCCCTGACTTGACCGGGTGCCGACCGGGAGCTGCTTCGCTGCGGCTCAGCATGACGGGGGGACTCTTGACGGAGTTCCTCCGAGTTCCTGCGAGATCGCTACGGCTCAGCGCGACGAAGTCCCACGAGCTCCTACGAGCTCCTACGAGCTCCGCATCACCACTGCTCGACGGTGCCGTCGGCGGAGATGACGGCCAGGGCACCCGTTCGGAGCAAACGGAACGCCGATGGGTCGAGGACGACAATGGGGATCGACCGGCCGTAGACCTCGGCGGCGACGACGGCGCCGAGGGCGAGGACGGGGTCGGCGGCGGCGATCACCAGCGCTGTCGGTGCCGTGCCGGCTCGGATCGCCTCCAGCAGGATCGTGCTGGTGGTGCTTGACCCGCGTGTCGCCGGAAGCGCCAACACGCACCCGGTCACGACCTGCCCCGACAGCGGATGCCGGCGGTCGATGACCTCGCCCGTCGCCGGATCCAGGCCGCCCCACAGACTCAGCGGCACGTCCGTCGCCAGGACCGGACCGCTCGCCGCTCCCGGCACCAGCGCGCGCCCGATCAACCTGCTGGTAGGCCACGCTGATTCCGATGGGTGCGGCTTGCCGATCTCATGCGTCATACGTCATGCGTCATTGCGTCAGATTTCGACGGGCGCTATCCATCAAGACCACTGTGGTGGACCCCTCTACTCATCACACATCAGTCTCGCCGACCCCGGCACCGGCGCGCCCGATCATCCGGTCTGCCACAGCGACTCATCCCGCACGACCCTGCCGGCAACGGCCGATTCGACGCAATCGGCAAGATTGCCGAATGCGACGTCCGCTCCCAGGATGCCGGGCGCATAGTACGCGAACTTGGCCGAGCTTGTCATGACGACCTTTCCTCTCGCGTGCAGCAGCGGCGACAGCAGGGTGCAGGTGTCCACGACGAGTCGGGCGCCGAACTCTTGGACCGGCCCCAGCAGACCATGTGCCGCCAGCAGCGCCCGAACGGCGCGGCTCGACGTGACCAGGAACGGGACGTCGGGATGGCAGCGCCGGCCGCGCGCCAGGGCGACGAGCTGGCGGAACTCCGGCAGCGAGAAGTGCGGGCAGCCCACGACGACAGCGTCCAATCGGGCACCGGTTGTCCTGGAGAGCTCAGCGCGGGCCCGGCGGAGCTCGCCCATCCCGACGTCGACAGCCGCTTCCGGCTCACCGCCCTGGAACGCTTCTCCCCACGTCAGCGCCTCCGGCGTGATGCCGAGCAGATGGAACAGGGCGACGGCGCCCGACGAGGCCGCTGCGGCGCCGAGCGCCTTGAGCTGGTCCTCCGTGGGCCGCGCCGGCACGCCTTCGACGACGGCAACGCGGCTGCCGGCCAGCCGGCCGAGCAGGCCGCCGAGCACGGGATAGAACGAGTCGTCCTGGAAGAGCGCGACCGGCACGCCGACCACACGAATCAGGAGCTGGCCGCGCCGATTCTCGGCGAGGTGGAGGCCGCTTTTCGGCACGCGACCGGTAATGGCGGCGCAGATGTCGAGGTAGTCGGGATAGCGGTTGGTGCGGGCGCCGAGCGCCGAGTTGGCGAAGGCGACCGCGTTCGATTCGGCCCAGGCGATCTGCTCGCCCAGGCGCGGCCTGGTCGCCGTCTGATACGGCGCGCAGGTCCAGGTCGGCTGGCAGCCCATGGCGATGTACGCCTGCATGACGCGCTCGGCCTGCGCTGCGAAGTCCGCGGGAACGCCGAGCGGGCGCCAGCCCTCGAGGTCCAGCGAGCCGGCATTGAGCGTCGTCGGGACCGCTACGCGTGCCCCCAGCCGGACCAGTGTCTCGGCGAAGTCGACGCTCGCCTGGCCCTGGTACAGGCAGCCGTCGACGTGGACCTGTGCGACGTCGAGCAGCTCCTCGGCGCCGACGACCTCCGCCATACGGACGACAATCCGCATCGCCATCTGCGCCGCCGGCCCGCAATCGCCCAGGAGCAGGGCTCGGTCGTGTTCCGAGAGGATCAAAGCGTCATGCGTCATTCCGTCATGCGTCATGCGTCATTCCGTCATGCGTCATGCGTCAT
>JACQGW010000269.1 GCA_016199325.1 Chloroflexota bacterium | reverse complement strand
GCGTGACGGTGATGACGGTGCCGGTGATGGGGTTGTTGCCGCGGTTGCCGTAGTCGACCCAGAGGACCGCCTGCTGGCCGGCCTGGGCGCTGCCCGAGCTCCAGCCGATCTTGGCGATCGCGTCGAACGTCGGCGCGTAGGCCAGGATCGTCGTGCTCGCCACGTCGTCCGGCGGATCCATCTCGGGGCGGTCGTGACTGATCTGAACGGTCGTCGACAGGACCCGGTCGGTGGTGATGTCCGGCGTCAGGCGGAGGACGACGTCGACGGTGCCGCTGCCGCCGGCTGCCACCGACGGCACCGCCCAGACGACCTCGCTGCGGCCGACCGTCCGGGTGACGGCGCCCGTCGAGGAGACGTAGAGCATCTCGGCCGGGATGGTCTGGGTGATGAGGACGTTCGCCAGCGGGCTGTTGCCGGTGTTGCCATAGGTGATCCGGAAGGTCACGTCGCTGTTGGCGGCCGTCGATCCGGACGAGCTAGAGAGAAAGGCGATCTGGGCCGTCGCATCCCGAGTCTGGGCGGTGACGGCGTAGCCGGCGGCGGCGACGTTGGCCGCGCCGGTCGGGCTCTCGGCGGCCAGATTGGAGGATGGGATGATCGTCGTGCTGCCGCCGGGGATCTGCCAGGAGAGCGAAACGTATCCCGTCCAGGCCCCGTCCCAGAAGTCCAGGCGGATGGGATACCAGCGGCCGCCGCTCAACGCGATCGAGCCGCTGGTGCCGCCGCAGCAGCCGCGGCTGAGGACGTACTGGTTGTTCACCCAGAGCTCGACCCAGTCGTCGACGTTGGCGCTGAACGTGTAGGTGCCGGTCACCGGCGCGTAGACGTAGCCCGTCCAGCGGGTGCCGAAGTCGGCGGCGACGCCGGAGGCCGGTGCGCCACCGCCCCAGTTGAAGTTGATGGTCGGATCGATGCGGGACAGCGCCCAGGAGCCTTTCGCGTAGGGGTCGCCGAGGCCGCAGCAGAGACCACCCGTGTTGTTGAAGTAGTCCCCCAGCAGGCCGTTCTGGACGCTCGGCGACTCCGGCGAGTCGGTGCCGATCCGGACGGTGCTGGTGATGCGAGCGCCCTGCGAGAGCGTTTCCGTCGAGGTGACGGTCAGGACGAAGGAGCCGAGCTGGCCGGGGGCGAGCGTCCCGAGGCTGTAGGTGATCACCCGGCCGTCCGGCCCGTCGAAAACGCCGGCACCGCCGCGGGTGTCCGAGACGTAGGAGAGGTCCGTCCCCAGCGCGTCGGTCAGGACGACGCCGGCCGCCGGCGAGTTGCCGGCGTTGCCATACTTGACGAGGAATCGGACCGGGTTGCCGGCGATGGCGTTGCCGCCGAGGTAGTGCGTCTGGGCATAGACGTCCCGGGTCTGAGCGATGCCGGCGATGGCCGCCGTCGCCTCGCTGTTCGCGGCGTCGACGTCGGCCGTCGCGCTGGTGACCACGACGGTATTCGTCAGCACCGTATCGACCGGCAACGACTCGGAGAGGCGGGCGGTGACGGTCAGCACGCGGCCGGTCGTCCAGGGCGGCAGCGACCCGATCTCCCAGGTGATGGTCCCGTCGCCGAGCGTGCGGGTGAGGGTGTCGGTCGAGGAGACGTGGGCCAGCCCATCGGGCAGCGTGTCGGTGATGACGACGCCTTCGGCCGGAACGTCGCTCCAGTTGCCGTAGGTGATCCGGTAGGTCACGTCGTTGCCGGCGAGAAGGCTGACGACGCCGGCCGATTTCTCGACGAAGGGATCGGCCGACCCGGCTGACGCCGAGGATCCGATGGTCAGGCCGCTGATCAGGATCGAGTCGGTGCCCGGCCCCGTCCGCTGGAACGTCACCGCGGCCAGCGTGCCGGTGACCTGCACCGACGGCAATCGGATGGTGAGCAGGTCGATGCGGGCGTTGTTCGACCCGCCGTGCGGCGCGGAGTTGCCGAGCCAGACCTGGCTCGCGAGTGGGTCGTTCAGCGTGTTGACGTAGGAGCCCTGGTACCAGTCGCGCACCGTCCGGCCGATAATAAGGTCCTGCGCGTGCGTCGAGCCGTCGGCAAAGGTGAAGGTGATGGTCCCGAGCCGGCTGTTGGCCGGCGTCGGCGCGCCGGCGTTCACCAGCACGTAGGCCACGCTCGGGGAGGCCACCGTCGTCGAGAGCGTGACCGGCGTCGCTCCGCTCGTCTGGATCCGGTTGTTGCCGGCCGGCGGCAGGAAGAACGGCACGCCGCCCAGGAGAGCCCGGCCCAGCGGCGGGTTCACGTAGAGGTTGCTCAGAGGCTGGTTGGCGGCGGGCGCGAGGGAGACCGGCTGGTAGGTGACGACCGGCGGGTTGTCGGGCACGCCCACGCGGAAGTAGTCGAAGTCGGCCGGCGTCTCGGCGGCGGTGTAGGTGCTGCTGGCTGCGTAGAGGCCGAACTGGCGTGGCGACAGCGCCCTCGTGTAGGAGCCGATGGCGGTCCAGCGAGATCCGTCGGCCGAGTACAGCCCGGTGTAGGTGTCGCCCACCTTGTCCAACCGCAGCCAGAGCACACCCGCTGTCCAGGGCACGTAGTAATACGAAAACGTGTTGCCGGTCTCCGAGAGGAACTCGATACCCGCATGGCCGAACTCGCGCAGGATCCGCACGAAGTTGGCGTCGTCCTGGTAGACGACGAGCCCGGCGTGCTGGTAGTTGGCGGTGGGCGTGAACTCCAGGCGGGCCTGGATGGACCAGTCGCCCGCCGGCGCCGTCTGGAGGAAGACGTTCCTGGCGTTATTGTAGGTGCCGGCGAGATCGCCCTGCTGGCTCGTGATCCGCAGCCAGCCCGGCCGGGCCGTCAGGCTCCAGTGGGATGCGTCCTCGCGAAGCCGGGTCCACTTTGCATCCAGGGCCTCGCTCGTGAAGTCGTCGCCGTAGCCGGGCGTGTGGACGATGGTCGCGACGTCGTTCGCCGGGTCGGCGTCGGCAATCGCGCCGGCGATGGCGACCGTGTTCGTCAGGGCGGTATCGGCCGGCAGCGTCTCGGAGATGCGGGCGGTCACGGTCAGCACGCGCTCGGCCGCCCACGGCGGCAGCGCCCCGATCTCCCAGGCCACCACCCCCTCGGCCAGCGTCCGGGTGTAGGTGTCGGTCGAGGCGACGTGGGTGGTCCAGGCGGGCAGCGTGTCCGTCACGATGACGCCCTCGGCCGGGGCGTTGCTCCAGTTGCCGTACCTGATCCGGTAGGTCACATCGGCGCCGGGGAGCGAGCTGCCGGGGTCGAGCGTCTTCGCCGTGTAGAGGTCGGGGGCGCCGTCGCCGGCCGCCGACGAGCCGATCGTGAGGCCGCTGATCAGGATCGAGTCGGTGCCGGGCCCCGTCCGCTGGAACGTCACCGCGGTCAGCGTGCCGGTAACCTGAGCTGTCGGCAGCCGAACGGTGAGCAGGTCCATGACGGTCGGGTTCGGCGCAGACGGATGGCTCCCCCGCCAGACCTCCCGTGCCAGCGGGTCGTTCAACGTGTTGACGTAGGCGCCCTGGTAGTAGTCGCGCACCGTCCGGCCGATGATGAGATCCTGGGTGTGCATCGAGCCGTCGGCGAAGGTGAAGGTGATGGCCCCGAGCCGGCTGTTGGCCGGCGTGGGCGCGCCGGCGTTCACCAGCACGTAGGCCACGGTGGGAGAGGCCACCGTCGTCGAGAGCGTGATCGGCGTCGCCCCACTGGTCTGGATACGGTTGTTGCCGGCCGGCGGCACCGAGAACGGCACGCCGCCCAGGAGCACGCGCCCCAGCGGCGGGTTCACGTAGAGGCTGCTCAGGGCCTGGTTCGCGACGGGCGCGAGCGAGACCGGCTGGTAGGTGGCGACCGGCGGGGTATCAGGCGCGCCGACCCGGAAGTAGTCGAAGTCCGCCGGCGTCTCGGGAGTAACACCGGCGCCGTTGGCTGCGACGAGGCCGAATCGAACCGGCGACAGCACCTTCGCATAGGAGCCGACGACGCTCCAGCGGCTGCCGTCGGCCGAATAGAGGCCGGTGTAGGTGTCGCCGACCTTGTCCAGCCGCAGCCAGACCGCGCTCGCCGCGTAGGGCACGCTCCAACCGGTCCAGACGTCGTCGTTGTCCGCGACGAACTCGAGGCAATCACAGCCTTTCTGCCGGGTGAGGCGCAGATAGTTGGCGTCGCTCTGGTAGACGACGAGCCCGGCATGTTGATAGGCGACGGTCGGCGTGAACTCCAGACGCGTCTGGATGGACCAATCGCCGGGCGGCGCCGTCTGGAGGAAGACGTTCCTGGCGCTGTTGTACGCGTGCGCCAGATCGCCGTTCTGGGTCGTGATCCGCAGCCAGCCCGGCCGCGCCGTCAGGCTCCAGTGCGTGGCGTCCTCAGCGGCGCGGCTCCACTTCAGGTCCACCGTCGCGGCGTCGAACTCGTCGTCGTAGCCGGGGGTTTGCGCGACGATCGTTCGGGTGACGGGCACCGAGAGCCGGATGTTGCGCACCATGATGTCGTCGTAGGTCCCACAGGCGACCATCTGGATGCGCAGGGTATTGCTCCCCGACTGAAGATATGCCTGGGGCACCGTGATCGTCCGGCCGGCCCAGGTCGAGCCTGTCGGCAGGTAGCCCAGAGAGCTGCCGTTGATGGAGATGGGATTCTGGCAGTTGACGTCGTACAGCTCCAGCCAGAGGGAGCCGTCGCCGATGGGCGATCCGCCCAGGCCGAACGTCCAGTTGAGCGCCGTCCCCTCGGCACCGGGCGGGGTCCAGCCCGGTTCGGTGCCGTCGCCCAGGTGGCGGGTGTTCGGCTCGATCGCCAGCACGCTGACGCCGGTGATCACGATGGTCGGAACGACCGTCAGGGTCTGGGTCGAGACGTTGTCGTCGGGGCCGCCGTCCGGCTCGGCCGATTGGATCTCGGCGGTATTGGTGAGCACCGTCTGGACCGCGACGGCAGCGGTGACCTGCGCGGCCACCGTGATGGCCGCCGTCACCGGCGCCAGGGTGCCCAGGTCCCAGGTCAGGACGTTCCCGCTGACCGTCGGCGTCAGCGGCTGGGCGGAGACGAAGGCCAATCCGGCCGGCAGCGTGTCCGTCAGGATCACGCTGGTGGCGGTGACCGTCGCCGTGTTGCCGTAGGTGATCCGGAAAGCGGCGTTCGCCCCGGCCGCCACCGTCGGCGTCAGGACGCTCTTGGCGACGAACAGGTCGACCAACTCGGCCTGAGCATGCGCCGAGTCAGTCATGGTTGCGCGCGGATGCGAGGCCGTGGGGGGCGCTTTCGCCGGAGCAGGGGGAGGCGGACTGGCCGCGGCGGCCGTCGGAGACGATGTCGCCGCGCTCAGCGGACCGGCGGTCGGCGACGGCGTTATCGTCCGAACGGGATCGTCAGGCGGCGAAGGTGTCACGGTGCGGGTCGGACTGGCAGACGGCGAGGGCGTTGCGGTGCGGGTCGGGCTGGCGGTCGGCGACGGCGTGGCCGCGACGATCATCGTGTTGGCGGTCACGACGTCGCCGGCATCGCCCGAGCTGCGACCGGCGAGCTCGGAGGCGCTCCGGGCGCGTTCGACCGCCGGTGCTGCGCTCGTCGGCGGCGGGACCAGCCCCCCACTCAACGTTTGCACTACGAGGGAAAGAACCATGCTCCAGTGAAGGAGGACGGTCGCCGAGCGGGCGCGCATCATGGTGCGCCCTCCGAACCGGCAGAACTAGGGCGGTGCCGAGAGAGAACGAACCGCCAAGGCGCCAAGATCGCCAAGAAAGACGCCAAGAAGGTCGATTGGTCGTTTGGTCAATCCCTGTGCAAGCCGCTCCAGTTCCCGTGGATCCGACTGACAACCATTCTACCGGATGGGTAGCGCACTGGCAAGAGTTTTCGGGGAGATTGTGATGCAATTCACACCGGGCGAGCGTCCGGAATGTGCTACACTCGCGGCGGGGGAACGGATTGCTGTCAACGGATTCGGGGAACGGATTGAACGGATGGGGGGCCGCCTGCTGATGGGGAAATGGTGATCTGCCGTGTGATCCAGGTTTTGGGCAGGGGGCACTGCGACGCCCATCTCACAGGCAAGGAGGCCGGCCGGCGCGTCGCTGTCATTCCGAGCCGCGCGAGGAATCTCCTCGTCTGTCAGGGGTCACGCGGGGCTGGTCCAGGCGACCGGTGAAGCCCGGGGCCACGCTCCCTGCGGTTCATGGGCGGATCGTTTCGCCAGGGCCGTCCTCCGACTCCCTCTCGGTGGGAGAGGGCGGGGGTGAGGGTCGTTCTGCCGGGCGAAACGCCCTCACCCCAACCCTCTCCCAGCGGGGAGAGGGAGGGAGACTCGAGCCCGGTCCAAGACTGTCCGCCCATGAACCGCGAACGGGGAGGGCTGGGGCGTGGTCGAATCCCTGGTGCAGCCATTCTGCAAACCGCTCCATTGGACCACTGTACAGACACGTGAACGCCGTAGACGATTCCGTAGCGCGGGGGCTCGTCCCCCGCCCGTACCCGCGCCAACTGCGGAAGCGGGGGACGAGCCCCCGCGCTACGGCGAGAGGTCAGCGCAGTAGTCAATAGCACGATGAGGAGGCTCAGGGTGACACCTTCATCAACCGATCGTGACCTGTTGCGGAAGCTCCTCCACGAGTACAACGAGCGGCCGGATCATCGCGAGCGGGTCGCCGCCGAGATCGACCGACGGTTTCGGCGTTCCCTGGCCATCCTGGTGGCCGACAGTTGTGGATTCTCGCGGCACGTACGGGCGATGGGCATCGTTCCCTTCCTGGCGCTGCTGGAGCGGCTGCGGCGCCTCGTCGATCCCGTCGTTGGGCGCTGTGGCGGGCGCGTGCTGCGCAGCGAGGCGGACAACATCTTCGCCGTCTTCCCGGACGTCGTCGGCGCGCTGAGCTGCGCCGACGCGATCCTGCACGATCTGGGCGTCGTCAACGAGCTGGCACCGAGCCACGAGGAGATCCACGTCTCCATCGGCCTGGGCTACGGCAATGTGCTGCTGGTAGAGCCCCACGACCTCTACGGCGACGAGATGAACCTGGCCTGCAAGCTGGGCGAGGACCTGGCGCAGCGGGGCGAGATTCTGCTGACCCCCGCCGCGCGCCAGGCGCTCGGACCGGCGTCCCGGCAGCTCGACGAGGTGAGCTTCAGCATCTCCGGCCTGGAGCTGGTCGCCTACCGGGTCGTTGGGACTCGCTAGAACACTATTCCTTTCTGCCAAGTCCAGGCCGCGGCGCGCCGACGAGGATCGCCGTGTTCCCGACGCCGTGGCTCCCTTCACCCATCTCGTAATGCGCCTGGGGAATCTGGTCGAAGGTGAGCACCCGGCCGACGCACGGGTCGATGAGCCTCTGGTGGACCAGGGCGTTGTAGGCGTTGGCCTGCTCGTCGTTGGCGCCGTGCGAGCCCTGGAGCCGCTTCTGGCGGACCCAGTGAAAGCGGAGATCGACCGTTGCCGAGTAGCCGGTCGTGCCGGCACAGATCACGACCATGCCGCCGGCTTCACACACGAAGATGGAGGTCGGGATCGTCTCTTCGCCGGGGTGCTCGAAGACGATGTCCGGGTTTCGCCGCTCGCCGAGGATGTCCCAGATCTTCTTGCCGAAGGCGCGGGCGCTCCTGAGCCACTTCTTCTGTCCTTCGGTATCGGTCCAGTGGGGGGGAATGCCCCAGTGGTCGAACTCCCGCCGGTTGATGTAGCCGGCGGCGCCGAGCGTCACGCAGTACTCGCCCTTCTCCGGGCTGGAGACGACGGCGATGGCGCGGGCGCCGTGGATTTTGGCGAGCTGAATCGCCTGCGTGCCGAGACCGCCCGAGCCGCCCCAGACGAGGACGGCGTCGCCCGCCTTGAGCCCGTTTCCCTTCCAGCCGAAGAGCATTCGGTACGCCGTCGTCCCGACAAGGTTCGGCGCGGCGGCCTCTTCCCAGGTCAGGTGAGGGGCTTTGGGCATGCACTGATGGGCCTGCGCAATCGCAAACTGGCCGAACGCGCCGTAATTGGTTTCGTAGCCCCAGATCTTCCCCGAGGGCGCCAGCATCGGATCCTTGCCGCTGAGGACCCACGGATCGGTGCGATCCCACCAGCCGTGGTGGACGACGACCTCATCGCCGACCTTGACGTTGGCGATCTCTTGGCCGACGGCGTAGACGATGCCCGACGCATCGCTCCCGCCGATGTGGAAGTCGCGCGGGTCGCCGGCTGCCCGGCGAACGGCAATGACGTCGATCGGGATGCCGCGGGCGGCCCAGACGTTGTTGAAGTTGATCCCGGCGGCCATGACGGCGATCAGGACCTGATCGGGCGCGACCTCCGGCACCTCCATCTCCTCGATCTGGAAGGCCGTCCGCGGATCGCCCAAACGATTCTGGCGGATGACCTGCGCGTACATCCTGTCGGGTATCGTGCCCAGGGGCGGCAGGCTGCCAACCGGCACGATGGTCTTGCTTACCATAACGTCTCCTTATCCTTGTTCGAAAGCGCCGGAGCTGAGTACTTCAGCCGGGCGTAGTACGTGCGCTCGGCGGCGGTGTGCGCGTCTTTGAGCGTGAGGATGCCCTGTTCGGCCAGCAACGGGATGAGCCACCAGAGGGTGCCGGTCAAGGTGGGTCCCAGGTAGATGGGCAGAAAGCCGATGCCGATGCTCACCGCCCGGCCGACGCTGCCGTAGAAGGTCCACTCGCGAAGACGTAGGCGTACACCAGCGGGATGCCCAGCACGGTGTTGCTCTTGTTGATCAACGACAGCAGTGGATAGTTGAAGAGGGCGCAGCCCAGGTGGAACAGGGCGATGAAACGCTGACCGTTCATGGCCGATCCTGTCTCAGGGATTCGGTGTGGGTGCCTGGCGCCTCGGTCGCGTCCGACGCGTTCGAGGGGCGG
This sequence comes from Chloroflexota bacterium, assembly GCA_016199325.1. The sequence continues at coordinate 5,860 of JACQGW010000269.1, read as the reverse complement.
GCTGCGCAGCAGTCTACTCGGTGCATGGGAACTATGTCAAGCCTGGCCTGTTGAGCCCGTCGTATCACCCCCCGAGGACGGGACGCCGCCCGCTCGGTCCCAGGAGATGCTTCGCTGCGGCTCAGCATGACGGCGTCCCTCGGAGCTCCCACGAGTTCCTACGAGTTCCTACGAGTTCCTACGCGCCTACGTCGCCTCCCCGCCTGTCTCGGGCTCAAACAGCTCCCAATGCACCACGTCGTCGGCGACCAGTTGCTCGCCGGTGGCGCCTTTGATGGGAACCGGCACGTTTTCGACGAGGGGTGAAATGCGGTCGAGCCATTCGGCGATCTCTCGGTCGCCGACGTAGCGAGCGAAGACGTCGTCGAACGTGCCCTCATAGGCAAACGTCATCAGGCAGTGGCCGCTGCCGACGAAGGCGGTGAGCTCGCGGATACCGGCGTGCTCGAGGGCACGCGCGGGCAGGTGCCGGGCCAGGTGGTAGCGCAGCTTCTCCTCCTCGCCCGGCTTGATGCGCGTCCAGAGGGCCAACCGTTCCATGCTGCCTCCTCTGTGTCTCATCTTCTGCTTCCCCCTCTGCCTCCCTTCCCGCCTCCTTTCGGTGGCGGTTCCTTCGGGTTGGGGCACGTCGCGTGCCGCCCGGCGCCGGGTCGTGTTCACTCGACGTTTACGATCTGCTACTATTACATTCACCCTGGTGAAGTAAGGTAGGGGTCCATCAATCCTGACACGCCGGTAGGAATCGAGGGTGGGTAGAGCACGATCGTTCGCCGGCACGCGTGGCGCACCGACCGCACTCGGCCGGGCGAAGGACGTCGCGCGCGCCTGGAACGCCGTTCGAGCGGTGGCGCGGCTTGCGACAGCCGAGACCGACCTCGCCGAGATCGTTCGGCAGACCCTGACGATCGCCTGCGACCTGGCCGGCGGCACCGGCGCGGTGGGCCGGACGGACCCGGTCGCCGGTCTGACGATGACGGCAGCCTGGCCTGCCCCAACCGTGTCGCCGGCCATGGCGGCGGCGCTGGCCGATGCGGCGGCTGCCGCGCGGCCTCAGCCCTTCCAGAACGGGGCCGGGCTCGCCGTTCCGCTCCCTGGAGGCGGCCGACCGTTGGGCGCGCTGGCCGTCGAGAACGCGACCGGGCGGGCTCTGCCGTCTGTGGTCGCCGAGGCGCTCGAGACCATAGGCCGGCAGCTCGGCCTTGCCATCGGCGCGGCGCGGCTGGCGGCGCAGGCCGAGGTCGACGTGCAGAACGCCGCCAAGCTGCTGGCCGCCAGCCGGCAGCTCTCCAGCTCGTGGAGCCTCGGCCGATCCCTGCATCAGATCGCCGAGCACGCCATGGAGGCGACCGGAGCGGTCGCCTGTCACGTCACGCTCATCGACGAGGGAGGGCGCGTGCAGGCCCACGTACAGGTTGGAGACAACCGCCTGCTGGGCGACCTGATCATCCGGCCGGATGGCCTTTCGGTGCGCACGCTGCACGAAGGGCGGCCGCTGGTCATCGGCAACCTGCGCGAGACGGCCGAGCCGCTCAACCCGCAACTGCGGGCAGCGCCCTGGGGCGCGTCGATCTGCCTGCCCATGCGGTCGCAGACAGGCCCGCTCGGCGTCATCTGGCTCCACTACGGCGCGCCGCGGTCGTTCGGGGCGACGGAGATCCAGCTCCTGTCGACGTTCACGAACCAGGCGGCCATCGCTATCGAGAACACCCGGCTGGTCGAGCGGACCCATCGGCTCGCCGTCGAGCTCCGCGTTTCGTTCCACCGGCTGGGCCACGCCCTGACCGCCAGTGGCGATCCGGCGCACGTCCTCCCCATGATCGCCGAGCTGGCGGCCCACATGGTCGATGCCCAGGCGGCGACGATCGCCCTGGTGGACGAGGCCAGCGGCCAACTGCTCCAGCAGGCGTCCAGCGGGTCCGCCCGGGCCGAGCTGGAGGCGCTCCACCGTCGCCTGGAGGACGGTCTGCCGATGGACGCCGTCCGATCCGGCGCGGTCGTCCAGATCCCCGACCTGCTGGCAGACGACCGGACGCACGTGCTGGTTGCCGCCGGCTCGCTCCGGGCGTACCTGGCCGCGCCGCTCCTGCTGCGCGGGCGGGCCATCGGCGCCATTGCCGTGGGCCGCCGTCAGGCCGGCGCCTTCACCGAGGCCGAAACCCAGTTGCTGAGCTCGTTCGCCAGCCAGGCGGCGATGGCCATCGCCAACGCGCTGCTCTTTCGAGAGGTCTCGCACGAACGCGAGCGGCTCAAGGCGATCTTCGACAACGCCTCCGACGGCATTCTCATCGTCGATCAGGATCGCCGGGTGGTCGCCATTAACCATGCGATGGAGCGGCTTACGGGGTGGCAGGCGGGCGAAGCCCTGGGCAGATTCTGTGGTGAGGTCTGCCAGTCTTCCGACGGCGACGGGATCAGTCTCTGCGGACCGAGCTGCCCGCTCCTCCGGCTGTTCGATGGCGGTGGGCAGATCCCCTATCTGGAAACGATGTTCCGGGCGCGGGACGGCACCGAGCGCGACGTCGCCGTGAGCTATGCCGGCATCACCTCTCCGGTCGACGGGCGGCTGTACGGCGTGTCGATCGTTCGGGACATCAGCAAGGCGAAGCAGATCGAGCGCATGAAGTCGCAGTTCATCTCGACGGTGTCTCACGAGCTGCGCACGCCGCTTGCGTCGATCAAGGCGTCGGTCGGCGTCCTGCTGGCGAGTATGCCGGCGGACACGGCCGAGCCGATCATGCGGCTCCTGCGCAACATCGAGCGGAGCAACCAGCGGCTCGAAGCCATCGTCTCCGATCTGCTCGACCTGACCCGCCTCCAGAGCGGCCGGGTCCAACTGCACCAGCGGCAGGTCGACCTGGTCGAGATCGCCCAGGCGGCGGTGGCGACGATGCGCCCGCTGACCGATCAGAAGGGCCAGGTGATCTCGCTCGACAGCGGCAGTCCCGCCCTGGCAATGGGCGACCGGACCCGCCTGGAGCAGGTCCTCCTCAACCTGCTCTCCAACGCCCACAAGTACTCGCCCGCCGGCAGCGAGATCACCGTGATCGTGCAGGACCAGGTGGACGCCGTGGCTGTGGGGGTCCGCGACCGCGGCCCCGGCATCCCGCCGGAGGAGCAGGCGCTGATCTTCGAGCGGTTCTACCGGATGAACAGCGGCGAGACCCAGCGAGCGGTCGGGTCTGGCCTGGGACTGGCCATCGCCCGGGCGCTCGTCGACCTCCACGGTGGGGCGATCTGGGTGGAGAGCGCGGTGGGGCAGGGCAGCACGTTCTGGTTTACGACTCCGAAGGAGGGGAACGAGTGAGGATCCTTATCGTCGACGACGATCCGAATATTCTCGAGGCGATCAGTTTGAGCTTCCAGCTGCAATGGCAGGAATGCCAGGTGCTGACGGCCACCGACGGCCGGAAGGGCCTCGACCTGTTCTTTGAAAGCGAGCCGGACGCCGTCATCCTGGACGTGGCGATGCCGGAGATGAACGGCTATGAGGTGCTCCGGCGGATCCGACAGGTCTCGGACGTGCCGCTGCTGATGCTAACGGCGATGGGCGAGGAGATGGACAAGGTGAAGGGGTTGGAGCTGGGCGCGGACGACTACGTGACCAAGCCGTTCAGCCACCTCGAGCTCTTTGCTCGGATCAAGGCTGTGCTGCGCCGGGCCGAGTTGCCCCCGCCGATCAACGCGGCGCCCTCCTTCGTGGCCGGGGAGATCGCCATCAACTTCGGCAGCCGCGAGGTGACGCGGCGGGGCGAGCCGGTCAAGCTGACGCCGACCGAGTACAACCTGCTGTACCAGCTCGTCCGCAACGCCGGGCGGGTCCTGCCCCACGAGACCCTGCTGGCCCGCGTCTGGGGCGACGAGTACCGCGACGACGACGACTATCTGAAGGTCTACATCAGCCGCCTGCGCCACAAGCTCGAGGACGACCCCGAGAAGCCACGCTGTATTCTGACGGAGCGCGGCCGCGGCTATCGCTTTGCCCGTCCGCCGGTACGCCCGGCCGAGCGGGGTTGATCCGTTTACCCGCTGTTCACCGCCATCGACCTCGAACTTCACGCGTTGGGGCTACTATGGGGCTGAGAATGGTCACGAACCAGGACACAACATACGAACTAGAAGTCAGAAACCAAAAACCGGAAACCTTGTTGGGGGCAACGGAGCGATGAAGCGAAAGGTATTGGTTCCACTGGACGGCTCGGCGGTCGCGGAACAGATGCTTCCCTGGATTCGGGCGCTGGCCCAACGGCTCGACCTGACCGTGTGCCTGGTGCAGGTGCTCGATCCCGCTGTCTCTCACGTCGACGCCGATGAGCCGCAGGACGACGCGGCCCGGCGTCAGTCAGCCCGCACGAACGGCTTGCGCTATCTGAACACCATCGCCGACGATCTGCGGTCAGCAGGCATCCGGACGCAGCCAACGCTGGACCACGGCCCTGCGGTCGAGGGCATTCTCGTGGCCGCCGTTCGGGAGCAGGCCGAACTGATCGCAATGTCGACCCACGGCCGGTCGGGGCTGAGCCGCTGGCTGTACGGCAGCGTTGCCGAGGGGGTGCTGCGCGGCTCCCGCACGCCGGTCCTGCTCTATCGCGCGCGGACGAATGGCGCGCCGCAGGTCGAGCCGACGCGGCATGGGCTTCATGTGCTGGTGCCGCTCGACGGGACGGCGCTCTCCGAGCAGGTGTTGCCGGTGGTCGTCCAGATGCTGGGCGGGTCTGGCCTGGAGGCCGTGCTGCTGGGCGTCGTCGAGCCGCCCGAGGCGGCGGTCGCCGAAGGCGGGGTCGTCGTCGCCTACCTGGACCAGCGCGTCGAGAGCCTGCGCGCCCAGGCGCTCGCGTATCTGGAACATCGGGCGGGGGAGCTCCGCCGGCAGGGGATCCAGGCGCAGGCGCGGGTGGAGCTCGGCCGGCCGGCCGAGTGGATTGCCGTCGAGGCGCAGCGATTGGAGGCGGCGTTCATCGCTATGGCGACGCACGCCCGCGGGGGGCTGGATCGGGTCACCCACGGCAGTGTGGCCGACGAGGTGCTGCGGAGCTCAGCCGTTCCCGTCCTGCTGGTGCGAGGACAGCCGGCGGCGGACGGGAGGACGGCGGAGGCGATGGAAGCGATCCGGTCTGCCGGGCCGCTGCCGCTCTCCTGATAGGATATAATCCTCCCAGGGGGTGCTGGAATGGCTGAGGAACCCGAGCTGCGGGAGATTGTCACCTGCTTTCTGCGACACGGCCGACAGATCTGCCTCTTCAAGCGTAGCCAGCTCGTTGGGTCGAGCCGCGGCAAGTGGCACGGCGTCTCCGGGCATCTGCCGGCCGGCGTGCCACCGCTCACACAGGCACTTCAGGAGATCGGCGAGGAAACCGGGCTGAACAGCCCGCAGGTGCGGCTCGTCCGCGCCGGCGCGCCGGTCGAGGTTCCAGACACGATCTATCGCCGGGTCTGGCGCATCTACCCGTTCCTGTTCGAGACCACTACCACCGAGGTCCGGCTCGATTGGGAGCACGAGACCTATTGCTGGATCGACCCCACAGAGCTCGGCCGCTTCGACACCGTCCGCGGCCTGGTCGACCTCTACCATGGCTTGATAGGTGAACAAGGTCTGTAGCCGTAGGAACCCGTAGGACTTGTGGGAACGCGTAGGAACGCGTGGAGACCGACGGAGACCCCGACGAACCGAGCCGCGACCGTGAGGGAGCGGTCCCCGGGCTCACCCGCCGGACTGTGCCTGAACCGATCCAGCGCCGGTGGGACAGGGAGTCGTCCCCGTGCCGTGTCCCCAGAGGGCCACACCCCTCCCCGATTCGTCTCTCCGCTCCCGGCGGCCTCCGATCCGCCAACCCGGGGGACCACTCCCTCACGGTCGCGGCTC